>JAADFQ010000208.1 GCA_013152835.1 FCB group bacterium | reverse complement strand
GAACGAATTCCGTTCGCCAATTCCATATCGACTTCAATGGTTGGGTTTCCCCGTGAATCCAGAATTTCACGGGCATGAATACGGGTAATGGTTGTGTCCGACATGCGTTCTCCTGATTAAAGGTTACGGTTAACGGTTTGATTCATAAAACGTGCCATTCGGCGATTCAAATCTACATCTCTCCGGTACCTTTTGTGAAGAATACATTGTGCTGATTATCGTGCATCAGGGGGAAATTGTCATAGGCCCAAATGTTGAAATCTAATCAGAGTGACTTTGGAGGTTGGGTGAATAGTTTCAGGCGAAAGATAATCACCGGAAAAGAAATCAGCGGCTTGCTTTTACCTTCTCGATTTTAAACAGTACAAAGTCCAGAAATGAAAGTTGGAGACTCCGACCATCTTTCAGAGTATAAAACCAGAGCTGGGCATCTTGACCGTTTGCTGTCTGCTGGTGTTGAACCTGTTCCGGGTTGCCCAGTAAATCCTGGACCTCCGGTACCGTCATTCCGGTTTCCAGTCGCCGACGATTCCGCTCCAGTATTCGGATCCGCTCATTTTCCATTCGCCGGTCTATTTTTGTTCGCAGGCGACGCTCTTCCCATTGCGATAATTGTTGATGAAGCTGGGCTAAAATAGCATCGTTTCGCTTTCCCAGATCGCCGGAGAGTTCCTGGGCCGTTTCCAGACTGTTAATCATCAGTTGCAGTGCTGACGGATCATGGATGGTATTCGCTTCTTCCACTAATTTTACGGCAATTTCATACCGCAACAATTCTGCTTCCACGCGAAGTTCAGGGTCGGACTGTACCGCCTGATCCACCAATTCGACGGCCCGGAAATAGAGTCCCCGTTGCAGGGCATAGCGGCCTTTTTCCAGGGTAACCCGCGCTCTGAATTCAGGTAATTGCTCTTTCGCCGGTGCATAAAATTGCGCCGTGCCCAGCATCAACGCCAACGCCTCCTCAAACTGTCCGTCAAAAACCATCTGTTGCGCCTTCACCACCCGGGCCGCACCCATTTGACGAATGCGTTCGTCCAGGCTGGAAGAAAGGACGCTGTCCGAACTCAGGGAGCGCGCCTGTAAATATTTGTTCAGGGCCGAATCTTCCAGGCCCCGGTCATCAAAGCTTAACCCCTCCTTCACCAACTGTTCCGGAATCAAGCGATTACACTCATCCAAAAACCACTGGGCGCGGGCCGTGTTGGCATGGTTGGGATTCGCCGCCAGAAACTCCCGGAATTTTTCCCGGGCGGTAATATAGTCCTTATGATAAAAATATGCCTTAGCCTCTTCTCCGATGGTGGGTTTCCCCCCGTAAAAGGCGGAAAGCGTCAAAAAGAGGCCGTAGCTGGAAATATGCATACCGGAGATCGGCGCCACATTATCAGGATCATTAATTTTGGTTAATTTTGTAAAACCGTGTTTGAAATCCACTCCAACGGTAAACCGGTTGTCCAGTCCCGGATCCAGAATAAACCGAAAACCAAAGGCATAGGAAACAGCCGGTCCTGATCCGGAGGGACTGGGATCCATCTTTTTACCCGTTTTATATAATTTGGCAAAGGCCCGGCCATAGGTATAGCGACCCGTGAGATACCAGTGGTCAAACCATTGTAATATAAATGACGTACTGAGTCCCGGCTCCAGAATCCGGGGAGAAAGCCGCTTGCTGCCAACGCCCCATGAGGAAGGAACCTGGGGTGCGGAGAACAGTGAGGTATATCGAAGGTTGAGTCCTGTATGAACATTCATCCAACTGGTCTGAAAGAGATATTGACTCAGATTCACTTTCAGCAGATCCAGTTCCAACTGGTGCCCAACTCTGGTTGTCCACGTGCCACCCTGATATTTTTCGACCGCAGATTCATAGAAAATATAATCGCTTCGAAGGTTTTGTCCCTTTTTCCCGCCCCCGGCATTGGTAATCAGGCCGTAACTTAACTCAAGGGGAATCAATTGAATCGGTTGATAAAATTCCCGCCGGTGAAGTAGCCGGTTCGTCCAGTATCCTTTACCATAGCGGAACCCGACCCGTCCGAAATCACGGAAAAATCGTATCAGTTTGTTTTCCGTGGTATCCGGCGCCGAATCCTGGGCTTTCAGACCGGGTATACAAAAAAGGATCAGGAGGACGGCAATGGTAGTTCGTCTTTGCATCTCTATTCAAAATAGGAGCTTTTGGCGATTGTGAGCAAGAAAAGACCGTTTCGAACAAATCACGGATTCATGGTTACATTCACCGGGAAATCCGTTATACTTTCGCCCCGGGAACAAAGCCAGTTCCGGCACTTAAAAGAATTTCCTCCAGGGAATTGAACGGAAACACTATTGCTGAAACGTATTTCAATACTGATACTTTTTTTTTGCGGGGTATGGGCCCAGCCGTTTTCTATCGCCAGGTTGCATTATGGCGGCGGCGGCGATTGGTACGGCGATCCCAGCAGTCTACCCAATTTGCTGGATTATCTTTCGGCGCACACACCTGTTCGCACCGCTGAAGAAGTACGTATCACGGCTACCGACAAAGATTTATTCGCCCATCCGTATCTGTATATGACCGGGCACGGAAACGTGCGTTTCACCGATGAAGAATTGGATAATCTACGCCAGTTCCTGTTGGCCGGGGCTTTTCTGCACGCCGATGATTGCTATGGAATGGATGCTTCCTTCCGCCGGGAAATGAAGCGTCTGTTTCCCAACAAAGACCTGGTGGAATTACCTCATGATCATCCCCTTTTTTCTGCCTATTACCGATTCCCCGACGGACTTCCAAAGGTTCACGAACATGACGGGAAACCACCCCAGGCCTTGGGTATTTTCAACGGCGATTTTCAACGGCGACAGGTTGATGGTCTTGTACACGTATGAGACGGACCTGGGTGACGGATGGGAAGATGAAGAAGTTCATCACGATCCGGCCGAAATTCGGGAAGCGGCCCTGAAAATGGGTGTGAATATTATTTATTATGCCCTCAGCCAATAATCAATCCCGGCAAATCCGCAAACGCCTGATTCCGGTTCGGAATGCGTTGCTTCGGTCGGACCTGATTATCCTCGGTTGGAAATTATATACGTTGCTGATGATCGGCTTCTTGACTGCTATTCTGGGTGAAGAAATCTTTTACTGGCCGGCCACTATTCGCTACAGCATTTGGCTTCTGGGCTTTGCACTCGGTATTCTATTAATAATTTTCGTTATAGGAAGTGCCCTTGCCATTTTCCTGGATCGTTTTCCCCGTTATCGCTGGGAACGCCTGGCTCGCTTTTGGGGTTCTAAAATCTTTGATCGCCAGGATACGGTCCTGAACGCACTTCAATTGGAACAGCGTCAATCGGTCAGCGAGGCGCCGGAGTTAAGCCGGGCCTATATCCATGAAGTTGATGTTCAATTAGCCCACGCAGATTCCGATTTGGTTCAGGATCGGAAAGGTCAGCGGCGTTGGAAACTCAGGGCGACCCTTTCAGTTGTCGTTACAACGATTATACTGATCACCAACTGGCAATCCGGTGGAGCGGCTGTTTTTCGCTGGATCCACCCCCGGGTGAATTTTAAGGCCCCGGCGCCATTTACCCTGTCCAATATTACTGAAGATATTCATGTACTGGGAGGTGATCCGGTGGACATGGCCTTCCAACTAGCCGGTGAACATCCCGATTCCGTTATCCTGGAACTGAAATCTCTGACCAACGATATCGATGATTCATTATCCAAAGATATCCGGCTATCAACCCAACCGGGCAAGGACGGCAGCGTACGTTTCCAGCTCACTGATATTTACCGGGATTACCAATATAGAGCCCTGGTTCCGGCCAAACATTTTTGGGAAGCCTGGGATGAGGTGGCTACCCCTTTTCACACGATTCAGGTCACCGATCGCCCGTCGATTGAATCCCTGACATTCACCATTATTCCACCGCTTTATTCCCGTCTTTCGCCCGAGAGTCAGGAGGGAAATCGCGCCAGCATTCAGGGACTCAAGGGGTCCCGCGTGGCTGTACAACTTGAGTCCAATCGCGCACTGGCGTCAGCGGAACTCCGCTTTCGTTCCATTGTTCAGAAAATGAATGTACGGGGACGAAGAGCAAACGGCGAATTCACGCTGGTTACAATTGATACTGTTACCATTCTTCTGAAAGACCGGCGAAAGATTACCAATGCAGATCCTATTCCCTATGTCATTGATATTCTTCCGGATCAATTCCCCCGGATCAAGGTTCGTTCTCCGGAACCGCAATTTGACCTGGGTGATAATTTACTCATCCCGTTGGAATTGGACCTGGAAGATGATTTTGGTTTCAGTGATCTACAATTGGTCTATGCGATTCACCACCCAAGCTTACCGGAATTAGAACCGGCAACCTCCATATTTTCAATCACCGGCCTGGAACCCGATCGCACGACCCAACTCCTACGATCAATTTGGGATGTGAACGAGTTAAACCTCATGCCGGAGGACGAACTCCATTTCCATTTTGAACTGTTCGACAACGATATTATTTCCGGTCCTAAAAAAACAGTTTCCGGTGAATTTGTGGCTCGTCTTC
>JAADFQ010000207.1 GCA_013152835.1 FCB group bacterium | reverse complement strand
GGTTTTCGTTAATCAGGACGTTTATCCAGGCCAGAAGAAGCGCTATATCCGTAGCCGGTTTTATAGGTAACCAATACTTGGATTTACTGGCAGCAGTAGAAAAACGCGGATCAACGGTAATGATCGTAGCATTCTTATCGATAACGGCAGACATTTCCTGTACCTGGCCGTTATGCATGTTTTCACCGATATGAGAGCCGATTAACACCAAACAGTCAGTGTTACGGATGTCGGTTCGCTCGGGGGATCCAATCCCCTCGCCGTAAGTGCTAAAATAAGTGCTAAAAAAGGCGACTTCACGGGGGCCGCGGCATTGGGCGTATGATGGAGCTGCAATATTGGTCGTACCAAAAGCTTTCATCAAACGCCCTAAATAATGGCCGCCGGAACCATGGGTAAACAATGCGATGCATTCGGGCCCGTGTTCCTCAGCGATCGTCGTCATTCTTTCCGCTATATAGCTCAGTGCTTCATCCCAACTGGCCTTGCGAAAGACCTGTTTCCCCCGCTCCTGGGTGCGAATGAGCGGCGTTTTTAGGCGATCGTCATCATAATACATTCCCACACCACCGGTTCCCCGGGGACAAAGACGTCCGTTGCAGTGTGGATCACTATCATTTCCGGTTATTTTCCAAATTTCGCTCTGGTCGTTTAGATGAACCCATCCGGCGCATTTCCAGAAACAGACTTCACAATAAGTCGGTATCCGAGTCGAAGCGGCGCCGTTACTTGAGGCTCCCGTGAAAATGGCCCCTTGTATAGTATTGAATATGGGGTTTGAAAGTGCAAGTCCACCCAGCCCCAGGCCGGAAATTTTAATAAATTCCCGGCGAGATATAGACTTTTTCATTAGAGTTGTCCATGTTTATACACATGTTTGCACAGTGCTTTAATATCACCGTATTTATATCCTTTAAGATAGACCGGGCATTCCCGGCAATCCGTTTCCAGGCAAACCTCGGATTTATTCGTAGCTTCCCAACAGGGCCGATCCTGGTTAGTGAAGGCGTCACAGGTCGAACGTTGCTCTTCCGAACAAGGTTTAATGATCCAACAGGGTATCATGGCCATCAGTGATTTTATCCCGGCTATATTCAGACCATCATTGCTTATATGATTATGAATACAATTCAACCGATCAATATCCACTTTCGAATAGAGCCGTCGATTGGATTCGGTCCGATAAGGCAGGATCAGGCGCTTGTTCTCGTACATGCGAATCGTATGCACGGTTAATCCGGTAAGGCGGGCGACGACTCCAATCGTATATAAGGGCGCTGTGTCGATAAACGACTTGTTTTCTGTGGTGCTAATGTCTGTTTCAGGATTCATGAAAACTAGATTATGTAATATAGTTTTACTATATCACAGGATGAAGTTAGTGACATGGAATGGAAGATAAAAGAAAAAATGACCTATATATCCTGATTACGAGTAAACCATCGTTATAGGTGAAAGAATGCCATTCAGTCTATCCCGGGTCGGTAGGTAAATATCCCGAACGTCAGTAGCCTGCGTCAAAAGTATTTTCCTGCGCCACCGGCTTAGGTTTCGTCACGTGAGTATATAGCCCTGAATGGATATCGCTGATAAAAATTGTACGGTATTAAACAACTGTGGAATATTCCACAGTTTTTCCTTTATAAAGAGGATAAAATTGTCTTAGTATTATTATTGAATAACCTCGTATTTATTTATTGAAGAAATAAAACCTGGTTGATTAAATCATGAGAATGAATAAGTGAAACAATAACAGTCGTTAAGAAAAGATAAACACCAATTAAGAAATGGGATGAAATCAGTTATCTTTCAGAAAAGAAAATTTCAACAATTGTATTGGCATAGCCTTTGCCTTAAGAATTATCGGAGGTGAATAAATGATTCAATCGGTGAAAATAGTATTAAAAATAATCCTGACCACGTTTCTGCTTTTCCTTACTGGTTGTGCCGGGTCGAATCCCGGATTGGAAAGAAACTGGGATGATGTCATGTTGTTTCCCATGCCGCCGGATGAACCGCGGATTCAATTCCTGGTACATTTCAGTTCTTCAACGGATATCCGAGAGTTCAGCAAATTGGATCAATTCCTGCTTGGAAAATCATTGCTTGAATTAGAAACGGTTATTGATAAACCGTATGGCGTTGCTATCCGAGATGGGAAAATCTACATTTGTGATACAATGCTGCCGGGGTTGGTGATTATCGATCTGGAAAACAAAACCCTGAAAGCATTTCAACCCTATGGACTGGGAACACTTCGTAAACCGATAAATGTTGCGTTCGATCAGGCCGGATATATCTATGTAGCCGATACGGAACGGGAGCAAGTCGTTGTCTTTACACCGGAACTGAAATATTTCCAGGCTATCAGCAGCCCATCGATGAAACCGCTGGATGTTGCCATTCATGGCGATTCCCTTCTAATTGCCGATTATCGCGATAGAAACATCGAGGTTTGGTCTATTAAGCGTAACCGGGCGATTGGCACATTTCCACCGGATAATGAAACCTTGGATGACAGTATCCGGGTTTTTGTGCCCTATTCCGTTGAATTTGATAATCATGGAAACGTATTTATTACTGACTTTGGACAATTTAGAATCCAGAAATTCAGTCCCCGGGGAGAATTCATCCAGTCCTATGGTGAGTTGGGAAGAAATTTGGGACAATTCGCCCGACCTAAGGGAATAGCAGTGGACAGAGAGGGAATTCTGTATGTTATTGATGCGGCCTTCGAAAATGCACAAATGTTTGATCCTGACGGGAATCTGCTGATGTTCATCGGTGGTTCCTATAAACGGGAGGGGAATATGTATCTGCCAGCATCAATAACGATCGATTATGATAATACGGACTATTTCAAGGAATACGTCCTTCCGGGATATGACCTGAAATACTTAATTCTCGTGACCAATCAATATGGACCGGATAAGATAACTATTTATGGAAGGATAGAAAAAAGTGAACCGGAGGACGAAGTACCAGAAGCTGAAGGAGGAAGGTCATAAAATCTATTTTTGCTATTCTGATAGTGAGCCTCTCCCTGATCCCCGACAGTTGTGACGAGGAACAACAATATCGGGTTTTGTCATTTTTTTTCGATGGTGTTCCCCTGCCACCATCGATGCAGGAAGTTGTCATTCCCGACAGCAGTATTGTGGATTCTTCATCCGTACCCCAAAACAGG
>JAADFQ010000206.1 GCA_013152835.1 FCB group bacterium | reverse complement strand
CAGGCACCCGGCTCCTCACGCCGGATTTAAAATCGACGCCCCAGGCGATCATAGTGTTGCGTACTGTCAACGGGCTCATGCTGCCGTGCCCGGCTCTGACGCCCGTTTTCGGGCCGGTTGCTTCGCCGCCGTTTGAATAATCCATGCCGGGAAATCCATATTTGTTTTTAGCTGATGACCAGGGGAATGTGAGCAAAATATCCGGGCCGCGGCCATCGCTCGGCTGGTGGAGTATGTCCAGAGAAAACGTGCCGTCGACGCTTCCGTGAAAATGTCGCGGCGCCTTGCCTTTTCCCGCGGTAAAAATGACGCCAATCCACTTTTGCGCCTGCAAAAATTGAACGATTTGTGCAATTTTCTTTTTGTTACGATTTTTAACGTGGATTAAAACCGACTCGCCGCTACCGGCAAGGACAACATCGCCCGATCCCTGCGACTTTTTCAGCCCGGCTTTAATTAATTCGTTCTCAACATTGACGCTGTAATTATAGGTGCTGAATCCGTGATCGGAAGTGACCAGAATGTCCGTGTTGGGATACAATGCTAATTCTTTGATTCTTTTAATAACCAGTCCGATATTTCTGTCGGAATTTCGAATGGTTTCCAACGTTTGCGGCGCGCCGATTCCGGCATGATGCTGCGTATGATCCGGTTCGGTTATCCAGCAATAAATCACATCGGGTTTTTCTTCTGTGAGAAGGTAATCGGTAAGCACCCGAGTCGTCCAGTTCACTTTATCATTGTAATTTGCAGCTTGGCCCACATCAGGTGCGGGCCCGAACTTTTGCAATATGCGCTCATTCACCTCTTTCGGGAAGGCGACAATAGAATCGGGCTCAAACCAGCCGTTGATAAGAATCCCTATTCCTTGGGGCGCGCGATGATTGAGAAGAAAAGCGCTGCCGCTGGACCCTGAACTGATCGCTGCCGGCTTGAAATCGTTTTCAGCAAGTCGCTGCGCCCAGGATTTGCACAGCAATAATTTTCCGTTTGTGATCTCATCCAGTTTGCGCAGATTGTGATAATCCCCGGTTGTGAACGACGCCGTCGGATTCATTGCCGGAATAAAAATGCTGTTGCTGACAATGCCGCTGTGAATCGGATAGGATGCCGTTGCAATGGCAGCAGAATTTACCCTCGTAACAGTGGGAAATATAGCGTGGCTGTTTTCAAAGAAAACGCCCTGCTGCGAAAGCCGGTAAATGTTGGGTGTGTTCTTTTCGGTGATTAAATCAGGGCGCAGACCGTCGACAACGAATAATATAATCAATTTGGCCTGACTGTTCAATTTTTTGGGAACCCCGGCCCAAGAAAGATGGGCAACGGCCGGAAAAAGGATGAGCAACAGTAATTTAAATGCAGCTTTTTTATAGAGAATCATGATGACCTCTCGTCGAGTTTCTGATAATGTCGAAAAACATGTCATCGCGAGGAGCGGAGCGGAAGTTTATCCCGAGTTATCGGGAAAGCGATCTTTATAAAACAGCACGTTAGTCGACATCCAGATTGCTTCGCTTCGCTCGCAATGACATTTTGGGACTTTTTACGAGCGACTCATTTCTGAATAACTCACAAAAAATAAGATAAGACCATATAATTGTTTTGTTAAATGAAATTCAAATTTATTCATTATATTAGCTTTCTATCTTTTATCGTTGTTGCAGTTACCTCCTGGGCGCAGACGTCGGCGGTGACTTTTACCGATATAACCAAACAGGCAGGAATCGATTTTCGATATACTTTTGGCGACTATACCTACGAAAATATCCTGGAAAGCAGCGGTTCCGGGGTTACGGTGTTCGATTATGACGGCGATGGGGACCTCGATCTATATATGCTGAATGGAACCTATCTGGAGGGTATCAGCGATCCGGAAGGAAAGGTGTTTAAAGATACTCCGAATCGACTTTATCGCAATAACGGCGATGGAACGTTTACAGAGGTTTCTGAGGCAGCTGGTATTGATGATCGCCACTGGAGCATGGCTGCCGGAGCCATAGACTATGACGGCGACGGTGATGTCGATCTCTATCTTTTAAATTATGGTCCTAATGTTTTTTACCTTAATAATGGAGACGGTACATTTACAGATGTAACTGACTCATTAGGCCTGCGGGGGCCAGCAACACTGAACGGTTATACAAAGTGGAGTGTGGGGGTGGTCTTCTTTGATTATAATCGTGACAAAGCATTGGATATGATGGTAGGTAATTTCCTGGCATTTGATCCCTCTTATGTATCTCCAACCACACCAGATATGATGCCTCATCCGTCCGAGTACCACGGTCAGGCTTCTTTTTTCTACCGTCAGGAGGCCGATGGCAGCTTTACTGATGTGACAAAGGAACTGGGGTTATACTATCCGGAATCGAAATGTATGGGATTGACCGTTTTTGATTATGATGACGATGGAGATTTAGATATATTCCAGGGAAATGATCATCAGAAGAATTTTCTGTTTCGAAACGATGGCAACGGAAAATTCCAGGAGGTGGGTCAAGCTTCCGGGGTAGCTGTCAACGACCGCGGAGTCCCAACGGGTTCCATGCACGGGTCGATTGGAGATATCGATGGGGATGGTTTAATTGACTTGTTAGTTGTTGACCTTCGATACGGCGCGCTTTACCGTAATCTCGGGGATGGAATTTTTGAAGATATTACAGAGTGGAGCGGCGTTGGGCGCGCGTTTGCCGGAATGGGTGTGTGGGCAGCCGCTCTTTTCGATTTTGATAACGACGGTGACTTGGATATCTTTTCGGCGAATGGGATTGCAGATGAGTTGATCGGACAACCGCCACTCCTGTTGGAAAACGATGGCAGCGGACGTTTTCACAATGTTGGACCGGAGCGAAGCCCCTATTTTAAAGAGAAGCGTTCCGGGCGTGGAGCAGCAGTTTGGGACTTTGACAATGATGGAGATTTAGACATCATTGTCTCCCATGTGGACAAACGCGCTACAGCAACACTCCTCCGGAACGATGGCGGCAATCGGAATCACTGGCTGGGATTAACCCTTGTTGGCAGGGAAGGTCCGGCTTCTGCAATTGGCGCCAAGGTGACCGTACAGACAGGTAAGCAAAAACAGGTACTGATTAACCAATGGGCTACCAGCTACCTCTCCTATAACGATCCCCGAATGCACATCGGCCTTGGAAAGCACAAGCGGGTTGACCGGTTGGAGATTCGTTGGACGGGCGGTAAAACAGAGGTCTTTCGAGAACTTGATGCTGACCGCTACTTAACAATCGTACAGGGCGAGGGTATCCGAGAGTAACCGTCAACACAATGCAATCGCTCAATGCAGGAACCGAAGGAGCGGTTTTGCCTGATTGCCGCCGCCGTTATCCCAGGAAATTTTTCCCGTCACGCCTTGAAAATCGCAGATCATCGCAATAGCATCCCGCAGCCCGGGCCGGTTCAAACCGCTCTTTTGCAGTGATTGCACCAGTAAATTAATAGCATCATAGGTATAGGCGGCGCTTGGAGTGGGGCGCGTACCATACCGTTCCCGGTAAGTTCGGGCGAATGCGGTGTAGGCTGGATTTCCCGTCTCCGAAAACGGTTGTACATATAAAATATCCCCATCATATTGTTTTTTCAGGTCTTCCTTCCGTAAGCCCGGAATCCAGGGAATGATTACAGGAATGTGGAATTCACTGTTTTGGAAATGAGCCAGCAAATCCAAAGTTTTGGCCCACGGCAGGCGTAAAATGATTCCGTCAGGATTGAATGAGGCCGCTCGTTTGACAATATCCATAAAATCAACCTTGGGCAGGGATACCTGAAAATGAAAGACCGGCAGAGTTTGTTCAGCCTTCATTATCGCAAGTATTTCTACTGCGAATATGCGGCCGTCATGATCGGTAGAAGTGATGAGACCAACTTTATCCAGAGATAATGCCTGAATTCCTTTGTGCACAATGACCTCCGCCTGTTTTTGGTCATCGGGCGGTAGTCGGAACATCCATGGGATACGGATATATGTAAGCGTCGGATCGGCCGAGACAGGGGAGAGCAGCGGCACCCACGCTTTGGTAACAATCTGTTCCGCGACATGCGTGGTGCCACCGTTCAACGATCCAATTACTGCCCACACACTGTCCTGATACACAAGCTTAATCATTTCTTTGGGGGCCGTACCCCAGGGATCATATGCCCAGCGCTGGACCAACTGGAAGGGAACCCCATGGAATCCCCCGGCAGCATTGGCTTCTTCTATCGCTAACGCGGCGGCATCGAGCATGGGACCGCCGATCGGATCGTCCGGCTCATCCGGTGCGAAAAAGCCGATACGAATTTCTTTGAACTGTTGGGGATTATCGGTTTTTCCTATCCATCCGGAAAAATCCACCGGTGTATCCAGAACACCGGGTGGCTTTCTTTGTTGACCGGTTTGGTCGGAGGTTTTGCTTTGACTCTGTATCTGGGCTGTACAAAAAATGACGAACCATGGAATCCAGAGCAATCGAGAGACTTTCATATCACTGATAGAGCTAATTCTCAAAATTAAATTTATCCGAGAAAATTTTTTTCCGGCTATAAAATTCGAATTTGCCGTCTTTTAAAATGGCCAGAGTGGCAGGGCTCCTGTTGCTAAAGACCGCATCGAGTTCTTTTATTCCAGTTACCCCTTTATAGTGAGACATTGAAACAAGTTGATCTCGGATGAGTGCTCTATTTAATCCGGCTTTTTCAATGGCTGCAATGATCATATTCATACCGTCATACGCATGTGCGGCGTAAGTTTCCGGCGCTTCCCCATACCGGTTCTGAAAATTATCGATAAATTGCAGATATTTTGCATCTTTTCTGCTAGGATCATAGGGATAACCGGCTGCCACATGGCCACCAGTCTTTCCGACGCTAGCAAGAAATTCCTTGGTGACCATACGATCGCTGCCGAAGAACCACTGATTCAGCCCCATTTTCCGCATTTGTTTGAGTATCAATGTGGATTCTTTTGTGTTACCGTATGTGATTACGCCGTCCGCATTCATCGACTGAATCCTTTTTAACTGGTCGCTGAAATCGGTATCGCCCTCTTCATACTGCAGTTCGACCATGAAGGGATGCCCGAGACGTGTGGCCGCGTCCCGCAACTCGTCGATGCCCATGCGTCCGTAGCGGTTGGTAGCACGCAGTGCGGCGATGCGTTTGAGCCCCAATTTTTCAAAGGCAAAATCCGCCAGCAGATAGCACATCTGCCGGTCATCTGTGATGCCCCGGAGCACCCAGGGAATTCTGGTTTCCACAAATGTGGGATCGGTATTCGCAGTATTCACAACGGGAATTTCAGCTTTGAAAGCAACTCGGATGGCAATATGGCTGTTGGCGCCGTCGACAGTCCCAAGGATAGCCCAAACGCTATCTTTATAAGCAAGCATGATGACCTCTCTGCCGGAGGAACGCCAGTTGCCGTTGTCGTTTCGAACGATCAGTTTGTAGGGAGCTTTCCCTCGATAGCCGCCTTTTGCATTTGCCTGTTCCACAGCAAGTTTGGCGCCCTGGAGCATCTTTATCCCAATGGAAGCTAAATGGGATGCTTGGTATCCATCCCAACGAATCACTCGTTGATTCACCTTCAATTCTATATCTTCCTGGCCTTCTGTCGACTCGTAAACAGAGCCAATAATTGGACCGATAAAACCTATTTTAACCGTGTCAATGTGTTCAGGTTCCGGGATATGACGCCCATATCCTGTATATTCCAGGGTCTTCAGGAAAAATCGCTTGTACGGATTTTTAAAACGGTTATAAGGTAGATATTCCCAGGGCGTTTTAGCATAAGATAGAGTGTCGGATTTAGAAGCAGAGTGAGTTTGGGCGTTCACATTCGCACTCAAAAAATAGGTGCAAACGATTACCACGATTGCCAAAAGAACACTTGATCTTTTCATAATTCTATTTCTTTCTAAAGTTGTTATTCTGAGAGGCGGAAGACCGGGAAACACCAAAAGTCGGACTTTTATCCCGTAATCCCGTATAATAGCCTTTACCGATACCTCGGGCCAGGCCATGGCCGGTACCAATCCATACGTCATCTCCCATAAATTCCACACTTGTGGTAAAATGATTTGGTAAATGCAGATTGGTTGGCACGGTTTTAATCTCCTGTTTCCCCACCATTACGTGGGCTGTCCAGGTTTTGGCGTCTTCCGTATCCCGTTGATAGGCGACCCAGGTATCGGTTTCGTAGTCCACCAATACTCCCAGCCCTTTATCTGTACAGTTATAAGCCGAATTTTTGCTTCGTCCTGCCACCAGGTTAATAAAGTTACTTGGAAGCCCACTATCGTGATCCATGTACCCGCGCCAGTTGCGGCCATCGTATCGGCTCAATCCAAAATATGTGGCAGCCCAGAGCACGCCATCGATGTAAGACGCTGCCGTGGTAATATCATGAACCAGGCCGTCATCTCGGTACAAATCGATTTCCATCTGTCCATCCGGATCAAGATAAACCTTCCAACTTTCGGTGGCCACATCCCACTCCAGAATACCGCCTCCCCAGACGGCAAAATAGACTTTGTCTTCTGCAGCATCTACGTTATAGGTCCACACTTCCTTCATGGGAGCGTATTTCTCATTAAACACGGTCCATTCACCGCTTACCTGATTATACCGGCTGATACCGGCGGTGGTTGCAACCCACACATTATCCCCCTGGATATCCACGCCATACACCACATCGTTTAATAAGCCGCTGTTTACCTGGGTAAAGTGTTCAAAGTAGCCGCCGCTAAATCGGGCTATTCCTTCCCCGAATAGCGCCAGCCACAGATCACCGGTTTTTGGATCTTTTGCTATTCCCATCACCACATTCCAGGGGAGGCCGTCTTTCTCCGTCCAACTTTTCCAGGTGCCGTTCTCATAAAGTACCAATCCGCCTTCGGTGCCAATCCATAAACTATCCCCGTCTGCCTCCAGCCAGAAGATGTGGTCGTTGATTAATCCACCGTGGGTTGATTCCCTGGTGAAAGATTCCCATTTGGTATAAACGTATGGTTCACCGGCGAGGGTGACAGTCGTATCTGATTGACACCATGCCTGTGGAACAAGGGAAATAAACGTTGCCAGGATAATAAATATACGATACATCCTAATAGCTCCCTTTTTTTTATAAAATTTTCAGATACTCAATAAGATCATTGAGCTGGTCTTTGGTTAAATCATTTGTCTGTCCATGAGTGTCGGTTGGATTATAAATCGTCCAGATTTCCTCCAGGGATTTTGCTCGTCCATCATGTAGATAGGGAGCAGTGGCATAGATGTTTTTGAGATGTGGAACATCGAACGTAGCATGTGTATCTAACCAGGAGGCGGTGCCGACATCAGCCAATTCCCGGTCGGTATAATAGGGAGGTCGATGGCAATAAATACATCGCTTCTCCTGGGGCATTTGGTTACCCGAATTATCGTATTCACGTTCGAAAATGCGTTTTCCGCGACGTTGAGCAGGTGTCAGTCCCTGGCTCTTTTGGTTGCGGTTCGGCGGTCTGGGAATTGTAACGATATAACGTTCCAATGCCTCAGACTGTTCAGATGTGAACGGATCAATACGGGTAAAGAAGGCAGCCAGTCTGGGTCCACACTGGCGTCTTAATGTGGGATTCTTTCCGGTCCACTTAAAGGGAGCTGTGTCGTTAACGCCTCTCAACGTACGGTTATCCACAGGATTAAAACCCAGTCCATCCGGTTCGATATCATAGGTTATTCCATCCACGCCGCCATCCGGATGGCAAGAATGGCAGGAAAATTGTCTGGCAAAAGTGTACTCGGCACTATGAAAGATACGCTCGCCGTACCGGGCCTGGGTAATTTTTTTCGGACCACCGAGGTCGATGACATTGACTCGCGCGCGTTTTTTGATATCGATTACAGAGATGGCGTCATCTAATCCGTCTGCGACATACAGGTACTTATTGTCCGGAGAAACCGCCATTCCCCGCGGGCTTTGTCCCACCTTAATCCGTTTTAGAATATACTCTGTGCTCAAACTAAGGTGATTGGGTAGTACTTTGTTGCGTTTTTCCTCAGTGGCATTTGTCAGAATCCGTTTCATTTTCTTGATATCGATCATGGCGATTTCCTGGACACCGCCACCGCTGACAAAGGCATAGCGGCCGTATTTTGAAAAGACGACATCTGTGGGATCCGCAAAAAAGTCATTCACCTCATCCAGCAGCAATTGATCTACCCGGCCATCCTGCCAGAGAATGCCAATGCCGTTGGTCATAATCCAGCCCTGGATATTCCGGGTCATTGGCACTAAATTTTTCGTTCGGATTAAAGTAACGAGTGCAAATTTACCGCTTGGGGCAATATCAATTCCCTGGATTAAATTTGCTCCCGGCACGGTATAGCGATGTTTGACGATAGAACGATTTGTTTCAATAACTGTTACTTCAGACATGGGGGGAGTCCGGAATTCACCAAGTCTCGGTAAATTATTCGTCACATAGATATACCGGCCATCAGGCGACCGGGCCATGCCCCAGGGCCCTCTGGAAGCTGCCAATCGTTTAATTTCTTCGCCTTTTTCTATATCGACCACAGAGACATCATAGGTCCCCGCATTGGCCACGTATAAAATAGTGCCTTCTTTATTCGTTGCCATCTCGTGGGGTTCATCACCAACTGTAATTGTCTCCAGCACCCGATATGTTTTTGTATCAATAACAGAAACATTGTCGGAACCGCGATTACTTACATAGGCACGGGTTTCATCCGGGGAAAAGTAGACAAAGTGTGGTTGGGTACCGATTTTCACTTCTGCCAGAATCTTTTCGGTTTTGGTGCTGACAACAATGAGGCTATTGGAGGCTTCACAGGCGACAAATAATCGCTTGCCATCCTTTGTGACGGCCAGGTTGAAAGGCGATTTATATTTCACCTCGCTGTATTTTTGTTGCCATTTGGAATGATCGATCCTGGGCCACATGGTTTCGAAATCCAGGGTGTGACCATGAATGCCTTCGGTGTGACATTTGACGCAGCTTTTTTTATCCACATCGCGTAATCCAGATTCTACAGAAGCCACCGGATCCAACATAACCGATTCTGTCATGTATTCACTTCCAGGGCCGTGGCAGCTTTCGCACTGCACACCCTGGTCCGGATCGAAACTGTCGGTGAACCGACCTGCCGGTTCTCCTGCACCTGTGGTATGGCATTTCAGGCATTTATCTGACTTTTGTGGAGTGCCGGATACCCCCATCTCACGGGCAATCTTTGCGGCTCGTTCAGTATTAAGGATGGCATAGGCCTGTGCGTGTTTGGAATAGCGCCACTTACTGTACTGATGACCAGCCGATGTCTGACCATGACATTTACCACAGACCTGGGCGCCAACGTATTTAGGACCGGGAAGCGGCTTTACCGGTGGTTCATTTTTCGGGAACCATTTAGACAGAATTCTTTGTACCTGGAAAAGAAATTCTTTAGTTAGGTCACCATTTCCAGGATGAGCGATTTCCTCAAGGCCTTCTTTATAATTAAATTTTTTGACATCCAGAACCGCCATGTGTGAGCCTTTTTCTTTATGGCACACCATGCAATCACGTTCTACCGGCATTTTTAGACCGGCCTGCCTGGCCTTCTTTCGATTCAGCATTACTTTGGCATCCATGTATGCGCTGCCCGGTCCATGGCACAATTCACATTGCACGCCATCTTCAAAATGAAAAGATTCATCGCGCTCCCAGGCTTCCACGTTATAAGCGGTGGTATGACATCCCAAACAGATCGGACTTTTGTAAGGATCGACGTCAACACCTGACAATTCCGCAATCTGTTTGGCTTCCGGCTTGGACAATGCGGCATACGCTTTTGCATGTTTGGATAACCGCCAGGGGTTAAACTGATCGCGTCTTCCAGCAAGATGATGACACGTACGGCAGGCTTTCTCACCTACATATATTCGCTCTTGGGCTATTTGACCGAATAGAGGCCATCCTGTGACCAGTGTTAAAATAATGATAGCTAGTAATCGTAACGTTGAATACCATTTCATTTTTGTTTCTCTTTAAAGTGTTGGTTCCTTAACAGTTATCACTTGATTTACCTTAATATTTTCGAGAGTCTGGCTTTTACCGCTGGGCCAGCGAATCTCGATTTTATCCACCCGGGTGTTATCGCCGAGACCAAAATGTATCCGATAATCACTCTGCGAAAGATAACCGGAACTGCTCACCCGCCACCTGGTTTGCATTTTATTCCCGGCGGTTAATCGAATGCGGCTGCCGATAGCATCCCGGTTGCTTTTAGTACCAATCAGATGGATCATAATCCAGTTTTTCTTATTGCCGCCATCATTACGGAGCAGGCGCGGACGATCATTCAGGTTTATCTCCAGTAAATCCAGATCGCCGTCATCATCGAAATCTCCGGCCGCAGATCCGCGACTGACAAATTTATCTTGAAAATCCGGGCCCAGCTTAGATGATACGTTGATAAATCTGCTCCCGGATTTATTTAGCAGCAGCAAATCTTCCTGTCCTATCAATCGCTGGGGGTGTCCGTTGGTGATAAACAGATCCCCGTAACCATCGTGATCAAAATCGAAAAAATTCGCGGACCAACTGGTGTATTGTCCGCAGGCGGCAGCCAGCCCCATGCTGGCGCTCATTTCTTCGAAATAGCCGGCGCCGGTGTTCATGTAGATACAGCCATAAGCCATATCAGGCACAATGATATCCACGAAACCATCCTGATTGATATCACCAAATTCCCCGCTCATCGACGAGGTGGCTTCTCCGTTTTGCCCAAAAGCGGTGGCAGTCTGTAAAGCAACATTGGTGAAGGTGCCGTCGCCGTTGTTGCGGTAGAGGTAATTCAACATGGCGTCATTAGCCACGAAAATATCCCAGTCGCCGTCGTTGTCGATATCACAGGAGGTGACCCCCATAGCTCTTCCTTCCGGATTATAAACTCCGGCCTGCCGGGTCACATCGGTGAAAGTGCCATTGCCGTTATTGTGGTAAAGAATGTCGGGCTGTCCCCGGTAAGACAGGGGGCCAGGGAATTTATTTGCGGCATAGAAATATTGATAATCAGGATCATATTTAATATAATTCCCCACGTACAGATCCAGATATCCATCCTGGTCATAGTCCAGAAACGTACTACCGATCCCGCATAGATCGTTTTCCAGGCCGGCTTTTTTGGTGATATCGGTGAACGTCCCGTCGCCGTTGTTTCGGTAAAAGACATTGGGCCCCCAGTTGCTAACAAAAATATCTTGATCCCCATCGTTATCATAGTCGGCTGTAACTACAGCCATTCCCATGCCCTTGTGACCAACACCTGCTTCAGTTGTCACGTCGGTAAAGGTGCCGTCGCCATTATTCCGATATAGGGCATTGGAGAGTTTGCCTTTATTTTTGCGCCCTCGGATATGGCTGATCCCTTTAATATAGGCGCCGTTGACCAGATAAATATCCAGGTCACGGTCTCCGTCATAGTCGAAAAAGGCACAGCCGGCGGCGTTGGATTCGATGAGGTTACTCATATCGTCATCGCCGAGATTATGGACAAAGTTAATCCCGGCTTGTCGGGTAACATCGACCAGCTTGGGCAGGTTTTCTTGAGCGTGCAGCCACAGGACAGGTGAGAGGACGATGAGAAATCCGACGATAAAATTGATACGATATCGGTATTTATTATGCATTAGAACTCCTGAATTTATTGTGTCTTAGCTTCATTCGATAGGGACTCTGATGCTATCGCAGCACGAGAATCCCATTGTACGCCTAAATCGATCCATTCTATGAATAAAATGCGTTCCCAAGACGTCAAGGGATTTTCAGGAGGCATCTGGGTGATTTTACCGGTGTAGGGTATTTGGTCGGAACCCATTTGTTTGCCAAAAAGATGCCAGATTAACGGGCTCTCCTTTGCTTTACCGGGGACGATATAGCGTTCATTTTTCCGGCCTTGAATTGGCTGTACAAGGATTTTATACACCTGACTGAATGCCGGATCAGGTGATGTGTTTTGGGTCGTTTCGAAATTCGGCGCTGTCTGGCCGGAGACATGGCATCCGGCAATAGCGCATTTTGATTCGATAATTGGAGCAATTTGATGGCGAAAATCGACGCTTCGACGTCGTGCCGGTGGCAGCGTAAGTTCCACCGGAGGTTTGATGACCGCATCCACCATCTTGTTGGGGGGCGCCATCTCTGGATCCTCATGACAGCCGATGCAACCTCGATTTTCATTCCCTATCACCCAGGTCCAGGCTTCCTGCGTGCGCAGGGCTAAATAGTTTTTATCCAAAAGCTGAAAGGTAATCGGGGTTTCTGCCGGAACTCGGATATGGAACGAGCCATCTTTTTCAACAGGCGCCACCCCGAGAATGCGCCGCGGACCGAAAGCCGTGGCGGAAGAGGTTTTCAGGCCTGAGTTATTCGTGGCATTGTTCTGACATTCCGATATTGTGGCTTTCTGCCTGAGCGGTATTCCTTCGATTACCCGGACATGTTTAATGGTTCCGGGGGCGATATTTTTCCCTTCAGGCAGATTCGTTCTGTAACTGTTCAGGCAATAGAATACGCCCGTCGTCGATCCCGGGATCAGCCAGTTGGAACGGCCTTTTACTTTGGGGTGCGCTGCAAGTACCTGGGCATCGATGGAATGCCAACCTGGTTCTTTAAATATTTTTTGTCGTCGTTTTCCGCTCTTAGGATTGATGCGGTAAATGCCGAACACCGCTTTGGGGGAATTGATACGATACGACGCAACAAGTCCGCCGTTCGGAAGAGGACAGGGACTGTGAAACAGCCCTTTGCCCTCATGGCTCAATCTATGATAGGAATGCAGCGGCCGACGTCGGGAGACGTAGGCAATATCACCGCCGCCCAGCCAGGGGGACCGATTCGATTCAATAAAGTAAACCCGCTCGTCGAAATCCGAAACCTGCACCATGTCCTTAACCAACGGCATTTCATGATTGCCATAGAACGGCATCAAATCCGTGCCGTCGTTGTTGATGCCCATCAAGGTAAATATGCCGGTTGGCTGGTATCGGTCTCCGTAATGCTGCCAACTGGTGAAGACGATACGGCCGTTTGGCAAAATATCGGGCGAAAAATCGCTGTGGAGATTAAACGTCAAACGGTGGACTGTTTTGCCTTGTGCATCTGTGCCGTATAAAGCAAAGACGGGGCATGCATCCTGTTCGTTTTTCCAGCCGTGCTCCGTGCCGACATAGATAATCTGTGGTGTGGGCTGCGGGTCGTTCAAATAGAATCGGTTTCCGGCATGCACCGGAGTGATGCAGTCACCTTCGCCCCGGGTAATTTGTACCTTCTGAGAGCCGTCGATATTCATCCTCCAGATTTGCCAGGGTTTTTCCGGACTTTTTTTGCCGGCGAATACGATAGTTTCTCCATCAAAAGAGACATCAGGATCACAGGCTGCGGTGAATTCCGGTGTGACATTCACTGGTTTAGCGACTGAAGGACGGAGAATTACTATCCGGGCGCCATCCACATATCTATCCATAGGGAAGGACATGCGTGTTCCAACCTGAATATCCGGTTTCGCCTGGGCGGGAATTTGAACGAAGATCAGATCAGGCAGAGATTGGGCATAAACAGATGTCGTAACTCCTGCGCAGAAAAGAGCGAAAGAAACACTGGCAAAAAGCCGAATCATTCTTGCTTGCCAGTTATTCACGGTAGAATGGCTAGTTTTCGCTGTATGCACACATTTCTTATTCATTTTTCTATGCGGACTTTTGTACCAGTGCAATTTGCACCTCTTTGTTGAATTTAAATTCTAAACGGTTGAATTGTTCAGTTCATGGATAGGTTTTGGAATTAATATCTCCCTTCCTACTGCTCGGGCAACTTTATTAATTTCTTGCATCATCGAGTCGAACTTGTCAGGACGCAGGCATTGATGTCCATCACTTAACGCCTCTTCAGGTTTATAGTGAACCTCCACCAGCAGTCCATCCGCCCCGACCGCAACTGCAGCTTTTGCCAGCCATGGAACCATCCACCAGTGACCCGTCCCATGGCTGGGGTCCACTATGACGGGGAGATGGCTGAGTTTCTTTAACATAGGTACAGCGTTTAAATCCAGGGTGTAGCGAGTAGAAGTCTCGAAAGTGCGGATGCCCCGTTCGCAGAGGATGACTTGCTGGTTGCCCTGTTTGAGAATATACTCGGCAGCAAACAGAAACTCTTCAATAGTTGCAGACATGCCACGTTTGAGCAATACCGGTATGTTACATTGACCCACTTCCTCCAGCAGGGCGAAGCTCTGCATGTTGCGGGAGCCGACCTGTAGAATGTCCGCATACCGGCATACCATTTCGACCTGGCGTGTGTCCATGACCTCTGTAACGACCGGCAGCCCCGTCTCTTGCCGAACCGTGGCAAGTAATTTCAATCCTTCCTCTTTCAACCCCGTGAAACTGTATGGGGAGGTTCGGGGTTTGAAAGCGCCGCCGCGTAGTATTTTACCCCCACTGGCCTGCACGGCTCGTGCAATCGCCAACAGTTGCTCTTGACTTTCAACCGCGCAGGGTCCTGCCATAACCACCACCTCTGAACCACCGATTTGAATCCCCTGAACATTCACGATCGTTCTTTCAGGCTTTGTCTCTCGATTGACTAATTTAACCGGGGGAGGGCCTGAGATCACCTGCTTATTGTTTTTTCCTCTCTCCATCGGTTTATCCTTCGCTACTTTTCATTGAACTCATAAGCACTAAGGCTGTTAATTAGAAAAGTCACTTCGAATTGGACGGACAAATAGCAATCGCCTCGATCTCCACCAACAAATCCTCGCGGCAAATGCGTGCTTGTATGCCGGTGCTGGCTGGCAGAGGATCGAGTTTCAACCAATTAAAAAATGCAGTACGTACCTCGTTAAAATCTTTATAATCCCGTTCAATGTCTCTTAAATAACAAGAGGTTCGAACGATATCGTGCCAGGTCATCCCTTCAGAAGTGAGAAGCGAGGTAATATTACGGTACGTTCTCCAGCACTGAGCCCGAAAATCTCCCACATGGACAGACTGACCGTTTTCATCTACACTTGCTGTGCCGGAAATCAATAATATTTTATAACCATTTAGGTCGAGGCATAAAGCTCGCGAGAATGAAGAAGGCCTGGGTAAGTATTTATAAGCCTCATTGAGCACTTTAGGTGCATTGACATCTCGTTTTGGGATTGGCGGTCGCTCAGGGGGATGTACTGGTGAGGGCTGTATTAGTCCATCCTGTGCAAGCATGCCAAGTTGTATTAATTCCTCACGCTCATTTTTCGAAAGCTGGGTTGCATCAATGAGTTGTTCTTTTATCCCGCGTGTATCTTGAATCATATTTTATTACCTCCTAAACTGTGAATATTCCAGAAACAAAGTCCCATTTTAGTTTTAGGGGAATGTTATCGAGCAATTGTTCAAGTCATTTCTCCCGGTTAGGTTGTGATTGATATTTTTCATTTTTTTTATTCAGAATTCTGGAAATGACTTTCCGCAGCCGACTCAGTTCCGGTGGCTTGGAAATGAATTCAGTGGCTCCAAAAAGTTTCCAGTCTTCCTCTGACATGGTAAGGATTCTCATTCATAAAGGAAAAACAGTTTGTAAATTAACTCACAAGCATTTTGCCAGCAGCGGTTCAGAATAAGAAGCTAGTCGGTTTAGAGATAAGCTGCTTAAGATTAGTAGCTTATGCGGTAGACTTGGAAAAGTAAAATAGGGTGGTTCTTTGGGTAAATTCTCGTTCCATGTTACATTTTGTCACCCATCTTCTGTATGCTGGCTATGACATTAGAACAGTGCAAGAATTACTTGGACATAAGGATATTCAAACAACTATGATTTACACGCACATACTAAACCGCGGCGGCATGGGTGCCAAAAGTCCGCTGGATTTTTAAACGAATAATATCGTGAATTTTACTCACGATTTAAATGGCGAATCATAGAAAGGTGCAAAAACACAAAAAGACACATAACTTCACCGATGTGAAATTTTATGTGCCTTTCAAAAATCTGATGTTTTATGTGCCCTTTTAATAGTTAATGCCCTTTCTTGATAATTATACAAAAGGAAT
>JAADFQ010000205.1 GCA_013152835.1 FCB group bacterium | reverse complement strand
TGAATAATGCATGATGTGTTTTCGGTCTCCGCAGGATCGGGAGATCCTGCAGGCAGGATTAGATTTCAACCATAATGAGACCATTCCGTTCTACGGCAGAGCCTTGGAATGAGGGTTGCGCGGGTCGCTGGTACACAAACCACTTGCGTAATAAGTAATGAGTAATTATTTATTGGAACTTTGCGGAAGTTTGACTTGTCTCCCAAAGGTCTTGATCTCTCAAGGTCTCCCGACCTTGAGTGGATAATGAAAACAGCGGCTGAAATTTGGTTCCTGTGAATAATGCATGATGTGTTTTCGGTCTCCGCAGGATCGGGAGATCCTGCAGGCAGGATTAGATTTCAACCATAATGAGACCATTCCGTTCCACGACAGAGCCTTGGAATGAGGGTGGCGCGGGCCGCTGGTTACAACGCTCCGCGTTGTAACCCACACAAAACGTTTCAGTCAGATTCAAAATCCTGGACATTCCGGTTTCCGGAGTAATTATACGACTATCCCCGGTCGGTATAATAATTTGGACTCCGGCTCCTTTCACACTTGCCGGGAAACGAGGATTAGGTTACATTTTCTCATGGGATCACTGAAAAATTCAATCCTGATTGCCATGCCCCATCTCCGGGACCCGTATTTCGCCAAATCGGTAGTTTTGATTTGCGACCACACCAAGGAAGGAGCCATGGGACTGATTGTAAACCGACCCTTTGAGGAACCGGAGCTTAAGAAACTGTTCGTGGATGTCTACGAGGAAAATACCGAACTTCTGGAAGTGGTCCATAAGCTGTATTTTGGCGGACCGGTCATGATTGAACGGGGAATTATTCTCCATTCCGGTGAATATCAATCTGAGCACAGTATTCGCGTTTCGGATCTTTTCGCGATTAGCAGCCACAAAGATATTCTGGAAGCAATCAGCAAAAACAAGGGGCCGGAAAAGTTCAAACTGGTGTTGGGACACGCCGGTTGGGTTGGGGGACAATTGGAACGGGAAATCGAAAACGGCGACTGGCTTTTACAAACGGCCAGTCCGGATTATGTGTTCAGTCAATCCGAAAAGTTGGTCTGGCAGCAGGCGGCGCGATCCTTTGGAATCGAAGTTTCAGACCTGATGGGCATCGGCGGTCAGGCGTAATAACAAACGCTTCTTTATAAAACCGTTCCATCCGGAACGACGGTATTTTTGGGAATGACGATGATTCCGTCCCGAATGGCATAAAAGGAGCCGTCTTCCCGCTCTACGCCGCGTTCATTCACCAGCCGTACATCGGTTCCGATACGAACATTTTTATCCAGAATCACTCGCTTTAATTCCGAACCGTTGCCTACGCCCACCGGTGGTTCTTCGGGCTCCGATTCATAGTAATCCGCGCCCATCATATACACGGAATCCATGGACACTTTTTCGCCGATAATTGAACGAATGCCGATGACAGATCGGCGAATCACAGCTGAGGTAATGCGGCAACCTTCATTGATAATCGACGAGGTGATTTGCGACTGTAAAACCTGGCTGCCGGGCAGAAACCGGGCCCGGGTATACATGGGATGCACCACGTTAAAAAAACTAAAGGCCGGGTTGGGTTTGGTTAATTCCAGGTTGGCTCGGTAAAAGGCGCCGATCGTTCCGATATCTTCCCAATAGCTGTCAAACCGGTACACCGTGGCACGGAAATGTTCCAGCGATTCGGGAATAATATTTTTTCCAAAATCATTCCCTTCGAAGGTAAGCGCCTCCCGAAGAACATCTTTCTTGAATAAATAAATACCCAGCGAAACCAGGACAACGTCTTTTCCATTATACGATTGAGTGAAATTTTTTACTACTTCCGGATCGTTGGTTTTTTCCACAAAGTGAGTGATCCGGCCGGTATCATCGGTTTTCAGGATTCCGAAACGGTGCGCTTCTTCCACCGGCACCGGCATGACGGCTACGGTCAGGTCGCCTTCGGTTTCCCGATGTGCCCGCAGGAAATCCTGATAATTCATTGCATAGAGATGGTCTCCGGCCAGAATCAAATAGTGGTTGGTATTGACCCGCTCAAAGCGATCCCAATAAGCCCGGACCGCATCCGCTGTTCCCTGAAACCAGTCCGTTCGCTCTAAAGTCTGTTGCGCCGGAAGGACTTCCACGTTACCGCCGGAAAATATATCGAATTTATAGCTCTGGAAAATATGTCGGTGGAGGGAACCGGTGTTTACCTGGGTCAGAATGTAGATCTGGTGCACACCGCTGTTCATGCAGTTGCTCATGGGAATATCCACCAGACGGTATTTCCCGGCAATCAGCACGGCCGGTTTGGCTCGTTCCCGGGTAAGGGGCCAGAGCCGTTCGCCCCGGCCGCCACCAAGAATAATGGCCGCTAACTCATGTTTTTTCATGATTTTGTCCCGATTTCCAACATTCAATATACAGCTTTTTATATTCCCGGGCGGATCGCTCCCAGGAAAAATCCCGCTGCATGGCTGCCACCTGCAATTTTCGCCAGAAGTTCTGATCCTTAAAACAGCGGAACCCGTCGTCCAGGGCATCCTGAAATTCGGTAAAACGATACGGTGTAAACATAAAGCCGCAACCGCCCGGCTGTTCCCAGGAAATTACGGAATCGGCCAGTCCACCGGTTCGATGCACTACCGGCAGAGTGCCGTAGCGCAGACTGTACATCTGGTTCAGTCCACAGGGTTCAAACCGGGAAGGCATGAGAAACAAATCGGCACCGGCTTCAATAAGATGGGCCAACGGTTCATTAAAACCGGAGTTGTAAAATACCCGTCCGGGAAACGCTTTGGCGAAGGCTTCTAAGGCCTGTTGATATTTTTCTTCTCCGGTTCCCAGGAATACCAGTCCCGCGCCCCGCTCCACTAAGCCGGGAATTGCCCGAAGAATGAATTCAAATCCCTTGCTCTCCACTAATCGGGAAACGGAACCAAAGACCGGTTTCCCGGGAGCGATATCCAATTGGCATTGTTCCAGCAATGCTGTTCGGTTTTTCTCCTTGTCATCTAAATGCCGTGAATCATAATTCGCGGCCAGATGCGGGTCGGTGGCCGGATTCCAGTATTCCGTGTCAATCCCGTTCAGAATACCGTTGAAATCTGACTGTCGTTTCTGCAGGGGCCAGGCCACGTCTCCCGCCAGATTTGGATTCGACAATAATTCCCGGGCATAGGTGGGACTGACCGTATTGATCCGGGTAGCGGTTTCAA
>JAADFQ010000204.1 GCA_013152835.1 FCB group bacterium | reverse complement strand
CCGCAATTGCCATTGGATCGACGGGCATTTCACTAGAATCCGGAATGATTCCGAGCGAATCCGTAACTACCTCCACCGAGTCGGCAACGCCAAGTGTATCAGCGGTTTGAAGTTCGGCTTCAATTTGCCGTTTGACCCAATCCTGATAAAACGCGATCCGGTCCCGGGCTGCCTTGACCTGATCACTCTCCGGATATTCGCGTTTAAGTGTTTGATAATAATAGGCGGCGCTGTCGGGATTCATCCCGATTCGATCGTAGAAATTGGCCAAAAAGAACATAGCCCGGGGCGCATACGCGGAAGTGGAATCTTCGATAAAAATCGATCGATAGAGTTTTAACGCCTGAAGCGTATCGGATGGCAAGACGTGTTCCGCTTCAAATAATCGTTCGGCTAAGGCTGCTTCCTTTTTGTTTCCACCCCGCGATTCTAGAATGGCATCGGCAAATTCGGAATGGGGAAACCGTTTCACAATCTCGGAACGAATCGTATCGGCATGGGCGCTGTCGCCTTCCAAAAACATTAAATGGCTCAGGGTATAGGCCGCTTTCGGCCAATTTTCAAAGTCGGTGTAATTTTTGTAAATAATTTCCAGTTTTAAACGGGCCGAATCCGGTTTATCAAAATGAAACGCCTCCAACTCCGCCATGTCACTGAGTTTCTCCGGAATCTGTTTCCGTAAATCATCCAACGACGCTTCTGAGGACTTTGGTCCGGTGGTATCGATAACAACCGAATCCGGAGTCATATTCTCGGCCTCAGTAAGGCGGCTTTTTACAGCTTTGAAATCCTCAGCCAGTTTTCGGTACCGTGAAATTTCTTTTATCCGGACCCGGGTCCGATCTAAAAACGGAGATTTCCGGTCTTCCTTACCTACTTGGCCAAAATACTTAGCCGCATCTTCCAGATCCCAGTCTTTTAACGCTTGTTCGCCCAACAAAAAATAAGCTTCCGCCGATGCCGGTGTTTTTTGAAAGTCGTTGGTGATCGTTTCCAACCGAGTCAGGGATTGGTCCATTTCATTTCGCAGCTGATACAGTTTGGCCAATTCCAGTTCCAGATCAGCATATATGTCCTTAAAACGTTCATCAGCCAACATGGATTTTATGCGATTGGAAGCGGTTTTCAGATCACCTCTCAACCGGTGAATTCTAACAATCTGCAAATTAGCTTCCAGAATTCTCTTTTTGGACATTGAATTCTTTATGACACTTTTGTAAAACCGGATGGCCTCATCATAGCGCTCTCCATTCAGCGATAGATTGGCGAGACGATAATATATTTGTTCCCGTTCCGCTGAATTTTTAGTTATATCAGCCGCCTTTTCCAAATCGTTAATGGCCGATTCGGTTTGTCCGATTTCCAGATGAATTTCCGCCATGGACAGGTAAATGCGCGCACTATTAACCGGAGTGGACTCATCGTCCAGAATCAGTAACAAATCCTGCAAAGCGGGGTTGGGTTGACCGGTTTTCCATTTAATCAGTCCCAACCAATATTGCGCCTCCTGTTCAAATTGAGGTATGCCCGTAGCGCTTAACCGACGGAACACCTGTTCCGCCTGAATGAATTCACCCCGGTAAAACCTTGCCTTACCCTGTAGCAGCAATGCCGGATATACGTATTTACTATCGGGGTATTTCTCCAATACGAGATCCGTTTTGGCAATCACTTTTTTATAGGCTTCCCGTGCACCCGAAGGAACAGCCTCACCTGCTTTTTCCAGGCGCAGGGCCTCTCCTTTTTCGAAATACTGTTCCGCATTGTAAAAGGTATTGAAATAGGCGCAGGACGTGACCAGAAACACCAACGTAATTATGATCGATTGGTACCGGAGATGTTTCATCAGGATAATTCTTCCGTCATCCTTCCGTATTCCCGTTCCGGTTCGATTTCAAAATCATGAATGCGACGGGAAATAATTCCACAGACATCATCGCGTACACATTTACCGGCCAGTTTCAGGGCGTTGGAAATCGCTTTGGCATTGGAACGACCGTGAGCAATGATAATCATTTTTTCAAATCCCAGCAGCGGAGCGCCGCCATACTCGGAATAGTCCGTTACTTCTCTCAGGAATTTTAATCCTTTCCGTAACATAATCAACCCCAGTTTCCAGGACAACCGCATCTTAAAGGCCAGCCGACCCAGAGCTCCGACTGTTTTGGCCGCGCCTTCCAGTGTTTTGATGACGATATTACCGACAAATCCTTCAGTCACCACTACATCAACAACCCCACGGAGAACATCCTTTCCTTCCACATTGCCTTCGAAATGCAAGCCTGGTAATGATTCCAGGGTCCGGTAGGTTTCCTGCATTTTAATCCCACCTTTGGTGGATTCTTCGCCAATATTCAGCAAGGCAACCTTGGGGTCCGGTATTCCCCGGACATTTCCCACATAACTGGCCCCCATGATCGCAAACTGGACCAGTTCTTCCGAGTTACATTCCACATTGGCGCCCACATCCACCATCAGGGATAGATTATCATCCCGCTCCAATTCATTCATGGTAGGATATACGGTAGCAATGGCGGTCCGGCGCACGCCATTAATCCGAGGAATTTCCTTGGCGGCCGACAGGACAACGGAACCGGTGCTCCCGGCGGAA
This sequence comes from FCB group bacterium, assembly GCA_013152835.1. GTDB lineage: Bacteria > Fidelibacterota > Marinisomatia > Marinisomatales > J089 > J089. The sequence continues at coordinate 25,911 of JAADFQ010000204.1, read as the reverse complement.
ACCAAAGCTTTCGCCCGCCCTTCAGCGACTAATCGGGCCGCAACAATCAGCGATGAATCATCCTTCGTTTCCACGGCAGTTCGGGGCGATTCTTCCATGGTTATTGATTCAGACGCATGGATAATTTCGATTTGATCACCTTTCGGGTATGCTTTTTCCAATAATGGTTTCAGCAGTTCTTCATCGCCTACCAACAGGATTTTCACCGGATGCGCCCGGGCAGCCAGAACGGCACCTTCTACATTCACCTGAGGTGCGTTATCTCCGCCCATGGCGTCCAACGCAATTGTTATGGTTTCATTCATTTCGTTACTCCTGTTGAATATTAATTAGGGACCATCCTCGAAATAAAATTAAATTTCGGACATGCGAGACGTAGAAAAATATGAAGATCCGATTCAATTTCGGCCTGAATACTCCTGGCCCGATCCGGGCACTGCGGCCAACTGTCCCCACTGTGGCGAAAGTATGCAATTGATTGACCCTCGCCCGGAATATTTTGGAAAACCCTGGTGGTGTTCGACCTGCCAATGGCAGTTTTCCCAGGAAGATTTAGCCGGACATAAAACGTCGGTCGAAACGAATTCCGATTCCTGATCATGCGGTAAAATGGTCCGGGTAGTCCACCAGGATTTGATCGACAATCCAACGGACAACAACGGCATCATCCATATACCCCAAGCCCGGTATTTCATCCGGAATATCATCATCATCCCAAACAAAATATTCCAGGGCAAAACCAATCCTGCGCAATAAGTCATCAGGAACATCTCGCTGATCCCGGATCAGGACATATAGTTTTGATATATTTTGCAGCAGACTGACCTCAAAAACATTCGGGTCGTCTTCCTCTAAAAATGTTTCCAGTTTTTTTGCCACTGAAGACAACAATTTATCGTCCAATGGCAGGGAAACCCGTTTTATCATGGCTTCATACCGATTACGATCCGCATCCGTAAGCTGAAAGATGGGTCCCTTTTGTTTTTTATCGCTCATTCGTTTAACATTACCTATTCACATGAAAAAGTGTACTTAATTTATGGTTGCGCGACGGGTTACCGCCATGCTTGAATTCAGTTTTCAATTCGATGTATTTTAAGCGGTTTTCCAATTCTTCACCAATTCCAAATCGATAGGATAATCCACTATGAATGTGCCGGCAGACACGCCCCTTAATGAATTAACACCCCTGGAATTATTTACCCGGATTTCCATCTGTCTACTGCTCGCCGATGGGAGGATGGATTTCGAAGAACGTGAAACCTGGGCAAAATCTCTGTATGAATTATTTCCCGATCATAATCCGGATCATGCGCTTGAAATACTCATGAATTCCACATTGTTCCTGAATGAATTATCCGCCTCGGCACGGCTGGAGCATGCCAAGGATTGCGCTGATCACCTGGGGCAGTTTTATTCGAGAGAGGATTGCATCACAAAGATATATCCCCAGCTCGAGGCAATGGCAGAATCCGATGGAGTGGTTATGTCCTCCGAAGATGATTTTTTACTTCAAATCAAGGGTGTATTCGAGAAACAGTGATGCGGTTTTCAAAATGGTTTAGCCTCATACTGGTAGTTACCACTTTTTCCTGCCAAAGTCCGGTACCCTACTTTCCCGAAAGGAATTTTCCAGATCCACCATGGGTGAACAAGCCCAATAACGGAATTGTTGTTCGCTATATCCCTTTCGATCGACCGCCGGAGCCATTGCAACCGATCGTGATCAGCTGGGCCCGAGAGTCTCAAATTCCCGATACGGTAACGATTCTCGTTTTCATTCATGAAGATGGAGATGCCTCTGATCCCTCTATCATCAATCAGACATTGGACCCGGAGCTCACGGACCACATATCCTCCATCGTAACCCGGACGGAATTTCGTCCGGCTATTCAAAATGACCATCCCATTGCAGCCTGGATTGAACTCCCCATAAGGATTCAAAAGGATAAATTGGAACCGGATCGGTAGAAGACCTATCCGCTATAGATATCCAGACCTGAATACCAAAACGTACTTCGTTTTGCATGCACCGGACAATTCTGTTGTACCCGATAAAGTACCCCTATAAATGCGACACCTCCATATGGGATAAATTTTTTCCTATCAAGTATTAAGCGTTTATTAACTTTATCAGCGTACTTAATATGAAGTTGCAGAGATTTACCAAGATCATAAAGAAATAGATGTATGATCAATTTGTGGCCAAATATTTGGCTTAAATTCCGCCAATTCAAATCAAGGGGTTCTTTATGAGTTCATCCTCATCAAAACATTCCGACACATCACAAAATGTTGTAGCTATTATTCTCATCGCCCTGGGGGCCCTGTTTTTACTCCAGTCCTTTGACCTGCTGAATTTTGGTCATGCCCTGGCTTCCTGGTGGCCAGTCATCCTGTTATTGGTCGGATTCTCCAAGATCAAAGGATCGGATAAACGAGCCGGTACGGTAATCTTCGCGCTTGGTATTATTTTCCTGTCGGGTACGTTAGATATTATCAACTGGATCAGTATCTTCCGTTTCTGGCCTCTAATTTTGGTCTTTATTGGTTTTTCCATGTTATACAAGCATCGCCAGGGTGGACCGCGACACTTTTTCTCTCAGTCAACGGCTACAGGGGATGATTTTGTTACCGCTAATGCCATCTTCGGTCATATTGATCATGCCATATCCTCTGCCAATTTTAAAGGTGGTGATATTCTGGCCCTTTTTGGTGGCGTAACCGTTGATCTGAGGAATGCTACTTTATCTCCTGAAGGATGCGTTCTCAATTGCACGTCATTGTTTGGGGGCATCGATGTCTATGTACCGGATAATGTATCCGTGAGGGTAACCGGGACTCCGATTTTCGGTGGAATCGACAACAAAGTATCCACTATTACTTCCACGGAAGAAAAGACGAGTGAAATCGTTCTGCGTTGCACTGTAGCTTTCGGGGGTATAGATATTTCCCGATAGATTTATTGGTTCCAACCTTGATGTTGGTTTCCTTGTAGAAGTCCAGTAATTTCGCGCACTTTTTTCTGCGGAATTAAATCTTGGAGAGGTGGCCGAGCTGGCTGAAGGCGCTCGCCTGCTAAGTGAGTGAAGGGCTTAAAACTCTTCCGAGGGTTCGAATCCCTCCCTCTCCGCCAACCTGCGCCCCGATAGTCATCGGGGTCTTCGGTCGGCAGGCCAACCTACACCCAAAGAAATAGGGACTTCGGTCGGCTAAGTGATTTGGCAGTATAGTGGAGTAGAATATGTGGTATGTTTATATTTTGGAAAATAAGGATCGGAATTATATGTACATCGGTTCAACCAATAATCTTAAACGGCGGTTTGCCGAACATAACCAAGCGAACAGTAAGGCAACTAAACCCTATATCCCGCTTTCTCTATCTGCATATATTGCGTTACCATCCGCTAAAAAGGCACGAAAGTTGGAAAAGTATTTCAAAACGGGTTCAGGAAAAACAATTCTGAAGAAAAGAATTTTACAAGCCGAAATCCCCGATTAGGGGTGTAGGCTTGCCCTCCCTCTCCGCCAACCTGCGCCCCGATAGTCATCGGGGTCTTCGGTCGGCAGGCTAACCTACACCCAAAGAAATAGGGACTTTGGTTGGCAAGCCAACCGGTCGCTTAAGTGATTTGGCATTATAGTGGAGTAGAATATGTGGTATGTTTATATCCTGGAAAATAAGGATCGGAATTATATGTACATCGGTTCAACCAATAATCTTAAACGGTGGTTTGATGAATAGTATTATGTTCCGTCCCGATGGGACGGGCGCTTTTTTTTATGATTTGCTATAAATATCTCGTCCCTGACGGGACGAATAATAATCCAATCCGCTTTAACAACATACAAGTCGAATTACGCTCAATAAGCTTCAATGAACCCGATATTATTTCACCAACGCCATTTTCCGGGACACTGAACGCTCTCCGGTTTCCAATCGATAAATGTATGTTCCGGTGCTGACCGATCTTCCCCAATCATCACGTCCATTCCAAGTGATCTTGTATTTTCCGGCGGACTGAGAAGCGGAAACCAGATGCCGGACCGCCTGTCCGCGCAGGTTATAAATGGTTAGGGATATCAATCCTGCTTTTTTCAACGTGTACTCAATCCGGGTGTCGGGATTAAATGGATTGGGAACGTTTTGGCTCAGGCTGAATTCTGTAGGTTGCAGCGGAATTTCATTTTTCACCGCCAATACTTCATCCGTAACAATCGTCAGATCATCGAAGATAATTCGTCCGAACTGAGGTTGATTCGCCACATGAGTCAGTTGAATGCTGTCAATCCGGAGATTTCCATCCAGGATTCCATCCCCCAGCCAAGTACCGGTACCGTCGGTCGCCATATTCCAGCGAATTCGCTTCCAACCGATCCAGTCCACCGTAAACCAGGGACTGACCTCATGATATGAAGCATCACTGGCCGGGAGATGATCATCAACGGCAAAACGAAATTGATTACCGGAACCGTCACCAAATACATAGCATTGCAGAATATCCTGCCCGGTAAAGGTCACCCCTCTGGGATCGCCGCTTCCCAGGTATTCCCGGATCAGCCAATCAGATGCATCTTCAACCCAGCCATAACGGATTTCCAGGGCTGATGAACTCTCCGTCACCAGATTCGTTATTTCCGTGCTGACAAAACGTCCCGTACTATCGGGAACAAATCCGGTAGAACTGCCGCTCTGAGCCGGTTCCCACCAATTGGAGGTAATACCGGATTCAAAATCATCAATTATTTCCGTGACTGCGACTGCCGATCCGGTCTGAAAACTGAAAGAACGCCAGATACCCACCGTATTCCCAAAGGCATCCGCCATTCCCGGACCGACTCGATAAATATATACCGATTGGGGGAGTAACTGGTTTTGGGGAACAAGATTAACCACCGACCGGTCAGCTACCGAATAATATCGAAGATCGGTCATTTCCTGTTCACTGGTTGTGAAATTTTCCAGCGTTATCGTCGTCACCAACGTATCAGGATTACCAATCGGTTCATCAAAAGTCACGGAGATGATCGGATTCAGTTCCACATTATTGGAAGAAATTGCCGGATAAACCGATTGAATCTCCGGAGGATCAATATCACTGGGACTGGTGCGAAACTGGAGTATAAACGTTCCTCCGGGTACACCATCACCGTCACCGTCAAAATTATGCCCGTAAATATCTAACGCCGAAGCGTCTACAGATATGGTATAATCGGTCACAAATTGAATGCTGTCGGCGATAAACTGCATTCTTCGGTGTTGGTTCCACCAGGTGAATGATCCGGTTGTAACCGGCTCAATTTGGAATGCCGCCTCTACAGAAACCGGATCCATAGCGCGGTTAAACTGAATTTCGATCGGATCCCAGGCCGGAAATGCCGTATCCCCATCGGCTGGCGTTGTGGCCGTCACATACGGGGGTTGACTGGATAACAAATCGATATCCCGAAAGGTAAAAAAAGTATCTACCGGAGTAACGGTCAACGTATCGGGATAATATCCATCCGCCGTTACTATCAAGGTCCAATCAGAATCCGGGAGATCCTCCAAAAAATAAAATCCGTTCCGATAGGCATCCGGATCATTGGTGTACTGATGAAAAAGCGAGGTATACGTATCGGTAACATAATTCCGGGAACCGATGGAAATATTCGCCCCATTAATCGGGAGCCCAGTTTCCAGATTACGAACGATTCCGGTGCAAATCCGAACCGCGGGTCGCGGGATATTATGATGCTTTAATATTGACCAGTAAAAGGTATAAGCCAGAAGTCGCTGATATTCGGAATTCATATCCAATTGATTTTGCGCCGGATTGGTATGGTGTCCTTCCTCGCTTAATTCGGAAGGCATAAGTGTATTCCTGTTCACTGATAAATAGGGACCGGGCCATGAGGAACTGCAGGCACCGGTATAGGAATAAAATGAACAATCACCCCACGAACCGATTGTGGGAATCCGCATTCCCCGCGTGAGCAAGTCAATCATGACCGCACTCATGGATTCACCTCCAACAGGCGGATCGGGTGTCCCGTTATAGAGTTGCCCCCAGAGTAACAAAGTATTATTGGAAGTTGGAGAACCGGCATTGCTATGAATCGAATGGAACCAGGAAGCGCCCACATTATTGGCATAGACCGATCGATCGTAGAGGCCGACCTGCTGATTATCATTGGTTCGGGTCATATAAACGGTATCAATATCCGTAGTAGTTCGGAGTAAATCCCGTACCTGGAGTCCTACACGTAATACCTCCTCCGCTTCCGAAAAACCGCTGACGCCCATATTCTGTGTCTGGCTGTGCCCGGGATCAATACAAATGTCCCACCCGGACAGGCCGGTAATTTGTCCTGATAATTGAGTAAGAAGACTCACCGATGCGCTAATCAATACCGTGACGGTCCACTTCATTTTGTCACCTCCAGAGTCCAAATCCGTCCGTCATTTGTATCGTAAACAATCTGCTTTCCATCGGGAGACCAGTCCGGATGCAGTTCGATAACTCCGGGACTCCGGGTAAGATTTTTCTCCTGTTGACCGGTGAAATCGTTAATATAAATATCCGCGTTTAACAGTCGGTGTCCGTCATCTTCAATTTTGGTGTAGCAAATCATTTTACCGTCAGGAGAAAAGCGGGGAGAATTCCCGAAACCCAGGTTCACCGGCTTCGATCCGTCAACCGGTTGCAACCAGAGATGGCCGCCAAGCACCTTGAAGGCCACCATATTACCGTCGGGAGCAAAATCCGATTCTATTATCGGACCGTCCTCCGGTATTGGAATCGGAATGCGTGACCCATCCGATGAAATCGTTATTAAGCGATCTTTAATGACCAGCGTCATGGGTCCGGATGATGTCGCAGTTCCGACTTCCCATGATTGAAACTGCGCACTATTATTTAGCGCGACACGACTTCCTTGTCGATCCCAGATTGGTGTACCGGAAAGTCCTTTTCTAAAATCGGTTAAATATTCGGTCTGACCGGTTTGTAGTGAGTAAACAACCAGCGAAAAAAATTGTCTTCCGTCCATTCGCATACCGATCCGGGCGGCAATTTTACCACCAGCGGGAGACCAGGACATTCCGAATCCCGCTGCCGGTTCATTCGAAAGTGTATCCACACGTTGATCATTTATCGAATAAAGGTAAATACCGGTGAATTGTGGACCAGTAAAGGCAATCGTCATACCATCGGGAGACCAGCGTGGCGCCTCACCGTTAGTGATCATTGGGATTTGAACCGGTTGACCAGTCATCCATTGAGGGATAACCAGGAAAAGAAATCCGAGACCAGTCAGCAATCGCCGGTTTCGTATGGGGAAATGAAACATGGGAATTCTCCGCTAATCGTAGAAAATGAAGGGGTAAACTTAGGGGTCAAAAACCAATCGAGCGATAGAAATTGCTCATTCATTGTAAAACAAAAAAAGGGCCTCCGAAGAGGCCCTTTGTAAACCAATCAAACAGGTCTTACTTAAGTAAGGTCATCCGTTTGGATGTGATTTTATTTTCAGTCTGTAGGGTATAGATATACATACCACTGGACAAACCACGAGCATTAAAGGTCACGATGTGATTACCAACCGGCAATTCACCATTGACCAAGACTGCCACTTCCCGTCCCAGAATATCATAAACCGTCAGTTTAACATGACCCTGTTGATAAAGGTCGAAACTGATATTCGTCGTCGGGTTGAACGGATTCGGATAATTCTGACTGAGTTTGAATGCCAGCGGCATCGGCGCTTCCGGATTATCTACGCTAACAGTGCTATAGACAAATTTGGAGACACGGCCACCATCGAAATCACAGACATAGGCAGTTTGTTCATCGGCGCTGAAGGCAACACCGCGCGGAGCGCGAATCGTATCACCACCGGCAACTCCACCGCCAACCGCAACACCAAAGGGCTGTCCGGTACCGATTGAATTCACAATCTGGTAATTAGCTCCTGGATCCAAAGCGTAGTACCCGGTGAAATCACCTTCGGAAACATCCCAGTATGATCCGACCCAAAGGTTGCTGTCCGGACCCCAGTCCAGAATCTGTCCCCAAATTGTTTCACGATACAGAATATCGGAAACGGTGTAGACACCTTCGGGGCCATCATCACTATGGTAATGAATAACACCGTTGTTATGGGTTCCACCATAGATTTTACCATGATAGACATCTTTACCGTCATTACTGACTGTTACCGTGCGACTGATCGCCGTATTGGTTCCGTCATTGATCGTATTCACCAGACCATCGGCCCAGTCACCGGCAGCGTGGACGGTAATCCCAGGGAAATATCAAAGACCCAGATCGGGTCGCCGCCGGGAACTACACGGGTGACAAACATATAGCCGTCTGATGTAACACCAGCTTCCGTGATTGAACCACCGAAGTCGTAGAGCGCACCCATCGGTTCTCCCGTCTGGTAATTGATCTGCCAGATGTCATTGTAGGCGGAGTACAGAATATTCCCATTATTGTCCAGGGAGATTCCGCGACAACCATTCCACATCGTATCCTGACGACCATCAGACCAACTCAGAATCTGAATTGGTGAAAATGATGCCTGCGATCCATCCATAAATATAAATGGGCTTAATCGGAATCGTGTCCGCTCCTGCAAACAAGGTATCAGAATAAGCATAGTAGCCTACCCAGATCCGTCCATTAGCATCGACTACCGCGCCGTGAGGCTGGGACATCTCAGCAAAATTGCTGTCATAGGCCCATGTAGAATAGGTTGGTGCATCTTGCATCGGAGCAGATTCGGGACCGGTCCCGTCTTCCACAAACTTGGAGACGCGCCCACCATCAAAGTCACAAACGTAAGCAGTTGTACTATCGGCACTGAAGGCAACACCGCGCGGAGCGCGAATCGTATCACCACCGGCAATTCCACCGCCAACCGCAACACCAAAGGGCTGTCCGGTACCGATTGAATTCACAATCTGGTAATTGGCTGCTGGATCCAAGGCATAGTACCCGGTGAAATCACCTTCGGAAACATCCCAGTATGATCCGACCCAAATTGTACTGTCCAAACCCCAATCAAGGATCTGTCCCCAAATCGTTTCACGATACAGAATATCAGAAACGGTGTAGACACCTTCGGGGCCATCATCACTGTGGTAATGAATAACACCGTTGTTATGGGTTCCACCATAGATTTTACCATGATAGACATCTTTACCGTCATTGCTTACGAGGACCGTGCGACTGATTGCTGTATTGGTTCCGTCATTGATCGTATTCACCAAACCATCGGCCCAGTCACCGGCAACGGTCGGCGTGGACGGTAATCCCAGGGAAATATCAAAGACCCAGATCGGGTCGCCGCCGGGAACTACACGGGTGACAAACATATAGCCGTCTGATGTGACTCCGGCTTCCGTGATTGAACCGCCGAAGTCGTAGAGCGCACCCATCGGTTCTCCCGTCTGGTAATTGATCTGCCAGATATCATTGTAGGCCGAATACAGGATATTCCCATTGTTATCCAGGGTAATCCCACGACAGCCATTCCACATCGTATCCTGACGACCATCAGACCAACTCAGAATCTGAATTGGTGAAAATGATGCCTGCGATCCATCCGCATAAATATAAATGGGCTTAATCGGAATCGTGTCCGCTCCTGCAAACAAGGTATCAGAATAAGCATAGTAGCCTACCCAGATCCGTCCATTGGCATCAACTACCGCGCCGTGAGCTTGGGCCATTTCCGTAAAATTACTGTCATAGACCCACTTGCCGAAGGAAAGACTGGAAATAGCTACGAGTGCCAAAATCCATGTTATCGATTTCCTCATTGTTCCTCCATTATTTTGGTTAAGAAATTTTCTGTAGAGCGTTGAAAACTATCATTGAATTCTTAACTTTTCAATGCTTTTCCGCTCCGTCAGAACTTTTTATCGTATCACTACAAATTTTCGGGTAACAGCCTCCCCTTTTTTGAACAGTATTGCCCCCGTATTCGAATCAACTAGATCTTCGATAACTTCAATATGAACTAAATAGATTCCGCTAACCACGACCTGTCGCGAAGACGTGACGGAATTCCAGGTTTCATCGCCACTCCCGTCACGATGGTGAATTGTCTGAACCAGATCTCCCCTTTCGGTGAATATTTTAATATCGCATTGACCCGGAATATTCAGAAACATGATTTTATCCGGTTCATTGGTATATTGCAATGATGACGCGGAAATATGATAGGGATTTGGAACGACGCGAAATTCATCGAAAGAACGGCCGGCCTGACGTTTTAAAAAAGCCGGTGATGTTGTTTTGGTATAGAATCGACTGCTGTGGAGTGGCCCGATGGGATTAATGATTCCGTCTAAATTGTTTGAACCATCGTTCACGCTGAGGATATAATAGTAATAAGAAAAGCCGCGAACCGGCGTCATATCTTCGTAGGTATAAATTCCTTTATCAACTTCAGCCAGTAATTCAAAAGTCGTATCCGGCTTCCCGATAGCCCGATAGATCTGGTAGCCAGCAAAATCAGGATCGATTTCCGAAGGGCTGGCATCCCAGGCTAAATAGATGCGGTCGCCTCCTGAACTTACATCGAATAATGTAGGCGGTAACGGTGGCTGGGGAATCTGAAATCCGGCGTCATAATTCCGCTTCGCCCGGCTGAAAGTCAACAAAATGGAATCCTTGCCGGTATAAAACCAGGCATCTTTATACTCATCTTTATTGGAAGTAGTGCTGCCATCGGGCAAAGAGAATGGGCCGGTATCACTGGAATTATCGTAGGCCTGTTTCCAACGACGGCCGATGGTTTCACACATTGTCCGGCTTAATCCATTAATCCCTTCCGCTTCAACGATGGTAATACTTTCTCCCGGCGCCAGATCAAAAGGACCGTACGTCATCATTACATTGGTCCCACCGGCATCATTATGCACGGTAAAGGGATCCTGAACATCACTATACACTTCATCAAAACGTTCATTACCACCTTTATTCTGATACGGATTCCCGGAAAGCATGGAATATAGTTTCTGCATATTCAACTCATCCGAGGGTTGCAGATTACCTAAGCCCGGATAGGTGTCTCCGGCATGCCAGCCGTTGAATACGGGTTGATTCACATCATCGGAAGAATCGGCGGGACTCACATCCACATGGAGCACGGCGGAACCCACATGATGCGGTGAAGTCAGACGGCCGTCGTTACTCACATCCGGTCCTCCCAGGTTATCGAAGGAATTCCGGGTCGTCTGTCCGGCCCAGGCAAAGCCACACCGAATCCATTCCGCAATCGGATTAGCTTCGGTAAGGACATCTGCGGTATGCTGAGCGTAGTCTTCGCCGCGGCGCGTAACCCAAGTATGTTTTCCCCAGGATTGTCCGTCTCCAATGGTCCATCCCGCCTCCCGGCCACCGTTGTAACGGGTTCCCCAGCCGATTCGTACACCTTGAAGCGTTTCGTTCAGCTCAATGTCATCATCATAGTCGGCATTACCTGTATTAGTAAACGTGAATACTTTAATAAAGTAATTATCATGATACTGCTGGCTAAAGGCATAAATCGTGCGCTCCATGGTAAGACCCATGGATGTATTCACTACATTGCGTACCACGCGATCGGCAATCTGATCAGGGTTGACGGCATCAATATCACTGAGATAGATGGAGCTCTGGTCATTCCCATCGACATAAATTGTAGGGGGTAAAAATTTGGCCGTCTGAGTTAATTCCATCGGAAAGATGCCAAGTCCCACATATCCGAGCGAAAAATACAGTCCATAATGATCCCAGTGATTCCCGTCAGCATCGGTGAAATTTTCCACCCCCAGCCAGGAGCGCTTAATGACCGCATTATCCTGGTAGGAATAATCAGCGGGCCAGCGTAACCCTTCATAGTAAGAATTATTCCAAGCCCGTTCTGATCCCCAGGCAGAAAAATGGCTCTGCAATGAACCTACTCGAATATAGGATTTTTTTGTTTCATCCACTTGTGCGTTCAAGATTGAAACTGTCATGGAACACAAGAAGAGAAGATAGACTTTATACTGCATTCTAAAACGCTACCGTGATGCCAATGGTAATATCCCGAGGATCCAGAAAAGTCAGTGATTTCAGATTGGGCATATTGATATAGGCTTTATCATCCAGTATTTGCTGTTCTTCCGGAGTTAAATGATCGGGATCAACCGGGTTGAATGCCTGATAGGCAACTCCCGTTTTCCGATAATCGCCGACCCGGTCCGAACCATGTTCGCTGCCTTCTTCCCATGCAAAATGTAACGATTCTATATAGTCGATATAATCATACGTATTCACGAAACCGGCATAGCTGAGATACTTGGCATTAAACACATTGGCTACATCCAGAAACAACTCCACGCGACTGGTATTGATATGGATCGACTTGGAAACTTTTAAATCTACTGTAGTACGATCCACCCACTGAATGTTATCCAGTACGCCGGGAAGGCCATCCGGATTATAGGTACTGTATGCTCCGGCCTTATAGGATCCAATCAAATTCAAGACCCAGTCGCCCAGCGGATAAAAACGTCCCGGGAAACGAGGACCAAAACGCGCCGGGGTCATAAAATTAAGATTTGCTCTGGCATAGGGTCGTGGACGCGGTTTGGTTTGATAAGGGTTGATTCGTTCAAAATCTTTTTGTGCGTTGGGATCCTGATAATAGCGGGTTAAGCCAAAATAGCCCGAAGTCTGAACCATATACGTATAATTCACGAATCCGGAGAACCATTGTCCCACGGATTTACTGAGCGTGACTTCGAATCCCCGAATATCCTCATAATTGTTATTTGCCGCTTTATTATATTGTACAGAACTGTTGATATTTTGATAATAAATCCACCCGGACTGATTGGTTACATCTTTGTAATAGGCGGCCAAATTCAACAGTAGTGAATTCCTGAAACTCTTGGAGTATCCCAATTCATAGGCGACCGTTTTTTCCAGGTCCAGATTTGGATTGCCCATATGTGTTACCAGTCCGTTCGATTCCCGTTGCAGGCGAAACCGAAAGGAAGATTGGGGTTCGGTATAAAAATGGCCGTAATTAAAGTAGAGTTTGGAACTGGCTGTAATCGGATGGGAAATCCCTAGCCGGGGGCTCAGCGTGGAACGTGTTTTCGAAGGAATGGTGGGCGCTTCACTCTCAATATTGCTCCCCAGGCCTTGCTTGTAATAGTCATCATAAGCAGCTAAGTCATAAGTCTGTGTATTGGAGGAGGATACTTCCCAACGCAGACCAAGATTTGCAATGAAGGCTTTGTATTCAATTTTATCCTGCCCATACAGCGCAAAACGATATGGAAATACGTCGTATTTTAAATCCCGGTTCCAGGTGGACATGGACGGGTTCTCCGTAGAAGATCGGACCTTATACGAATTCTGTACATAATCCAAACCCACTTTTACCTGATTATGGGTGTTCATCTGATCGGTGTAATCAGCTTTAATGATGGTGGTAACATTCCTGGTTTTGTCGCGGCCAAGATTCATCCAACCACCGATAGACATGCCATCGATTCCGGTCACACCATACCCCCAATAGCCGTAAGGGGCTTCATCGGCATAAACACCGCTGACCACTTCATGCACTTTACTGGTATCCCGCTCCGGCAACTGATAGGTGTTATAGTTATTTTCCATCCACTGAACAAGGATTTCGTAATACCGCCGATTGTCAAGCAGGTGATTCAGTTTGACGCCAATCATATTCCGCCGAATTTTGGTGGGTGAATAATATCCCGGCATATACAGAACACTGTTGCCACTACTGCTGTTGATCAGGTTGGCGACCGAATAGGTCGATTTTAATACGGATCCCGTTGGAGTGACTTTCCAGGAATACGGTGAAACGGAAGCGATTAAGCCGGTCTGTCCATTGATGGTCAGTTTCATCTTCTTGGATAAATCCGCCGTGAGTTTTAGTCGCGACACCTGTTCCGTGTAACCATCCAATGACAAGGGATATACAAACTGAGTTTCATCAATCTGTTGACTATAGAAGAACCGTAGTTTTTTCCATTGAGATAAAACCGGAACGGGGCCACCGAAGGCCAGATCCAGAGTTTGATCAGGTTTTTTAATATCGCCTTGTCTCCGATGCTGCCATTTAAAGAGCTGCCGGGCTCCTTCCGGAGTAAGATCATTGGTTGGATCTTCATCATTCAGGGTACTCAGAGATACTGAATTCCACCCCTCGAAAGACGGATATTGCCCTTGCGTGTAGTCATCCCAGTTGCCATTATCGGTTCCCGTCCAGCAGACGGTTGTATCCAGGTAAGGTCGAAGAAAGTAGGAGTTGGGATCATAAACCGATGGTCCGAAATGTTTCGGTTGCGCCGGGCTATGCCGCAGAGTAACGGCGCCATGATAACCGTTAATGGAGCCTTCCTTAGTGACCACGTTGATCACGCCGGAGCGAATGTTTCCATATTCGGCGTTAAAACCTCCGGTCTGGATCTGAATTTCCTGAACGGCATTCAGCGCCGTGGAAGTATAAGGTACATTTGAACGTTCATCATTCATTAAAAAGCCATCCACGAGAAAGGCGGACTGACTTTGTGAACCACCGCGAATTGACAGGTTTTCCACACCGGCCTGGAGATTGAGCACTTGGGTAATATTTTTCACAGGGAGGTTTTCGATCACATCCGAACTCATGTTCATCTGACTCGCAGAAATATCCGGTTCCACCAATACGCGTTCCGCTGTTACCTGGATTGCTTCCATCTCAAGCGTTGTCATCTTCAATTCAAAAGAAAGTTCGGTGGTCCGGTCGATGAATATTTCGACATCGGTAATCACCATCGGCTGATAGCCGATAATCAGGGCTTTTACCGTATAGGTTCCGGGCGGGATGTTCACTAAAACAAAATGGCCTTCCAGGTTGGAAGCCGTTCCCAGTTCAGTTTCCTCCACGAGTAGGTTCACACCGGGGAGGGGTTCACCGGTGTCTTTATCGGTAACTGTCCCGGTTAATTTCCCGGTTACTCCGGCTTCAAGGACGGTGACGAATCCAAGGAATAACGCTAGCCAGCGACGCTTGGGCACGATGTGATCAGCCAGCTAAAAGGTTCGTCCGTAATACGGTGCGCCCGGCTTCACCATGTCGATCCGGAAAATCCTTTTCTTGGTATCATCCGAACTGCGGCTGTTCACAAATAAATAATTTCCCGTACCCCATGTGATTTTCGTAGCCGGTGGATCCAGAACTTCCGTATAAATAGGCGCTATTTCCTGATCAGAATAAGGGGGATCAATACTGTACAGCGCGGCCACATTGTCACAGGATAAAATCATGGTTCCGTCTTGGGCAAACGTAATTCCGTTCAAAATTGGTGCATCGGGTCCCATCGCAGTACTCCAGTCAATAACCAATTCAGTTGTGCCCAGAGTTGAAGCATCCTGAATTTGATTCCGCCAGATTCCATCCTGAATTACCGTCGTATCCGTTCCGATATAATCCCCGATGATATACACATACCCGTCGAAGACACGAATGGCATTCACATGAACATCCGTAGGATACTCGGCCACCGCAGAAAAGGCTGATTCGCCACTCAATACATTCACCCGATACAATTCATTTTTTCTTCCACCCGTATACAGATTCCCGTACTGATCAAAGTCCAGATCGTATGCTTTCACATTTCCAGGGAGGGACATCCATGCACTGGCGGAACCGCCACCGGCCTGGATTTTATATATTTTTTTATAACGACGGGCAATATAGAGTTCTCCGTCCGGCCCCATCCGCATGGCATCCGCTTTCAGAAAAGCACTGTGTGTTCCATACACCAGTGAATCGCGCTCACCCGTTGAAAAGACGCGTAGGATGTCACGATCATCAGAATGGGAAACATAGAGATTATTACTTGTATCCATAGCCATTCCATAAAGCGCAAAGAAATGATCAAAATTCCCCCATTCGATTACGGGCGGATAAAGTTTGTAATTATTATAGTCGGCAAACTGATAGGCTCCGATTACGGCCACCTGGATTTTTACACTGTCGGCTATTAAATTCGGCGCCTTAACAACCAGTTCGGTGGTTGATGCCGTCTGAATGTCACCTTTGGTACCATTAAAATAGACCAGATTCTGATCTAACCGGTCAGAAAAATTCTGGCCGGTAAGGGTAACAATCCCAATTCCGGCAAATGCGCTATCACTCGGTGAAACAGAAGTAATAACCGGGTCAGGCAAGGCCTCTGCATCAGGATTGTAGATGTTTTCCGGATAGTCCGGCTCTGAACAATTCATGATTAACAGGCTGCCAACCAACGCTCCGAGGAAAAAAAGTTTGTTTTTCATTCTATGGTCCTCAAACATCTTAAATCGCTATCTGAATCGATAATTTCTGTACAAAACCTAACACACCGAAATGGGTATAGGCATAATCTATAGTAATAAATCGTTTCCCAATCGATTTCGCCAGTCCAAAACCATAGGCGGAACTCCTTTCATCGTAGTTAATCAATTTTCCGTACCGCAAGTAAAGGAGGTCGAATAAGTTATATTCCAACCCGATATTCATCCGTTCGGAAAATGAGCGGGGATGGATGGCATCAACCGAGACAAGAAGACTGGGGGTTTTTGTCCCTGGTAACGCAAGGAATTTCAGCGCTGAAAAATCCAGGAGATTCAAACTGGCGCCGATTTGAAACGTCAGGGGCAGTTGAAACCCTTCCGACTGGTATTTAATTTCCTGAGAAAAATTCCGGACCGACATTCCGAAAGCAAATTCGTGCCATCCGGTTTCATAAATTGTCCCGAAATCATAGGCCATCGTCGATAGTGTATTTTTTTCCACTGTGAGCGTTGTATCGGTTTCCGGAACTACACTCTGTCCTAAATACTGATAGGCCGTTTTCACCTGACCGCCGATCGAGAAGCGGTCTGACAGTGAGCGGGCATAACCTACACCAATACTAAAAGCCGAGGGCGTAAAGATTTCGGTATCAATGAATCCCTGATCATTGGCCCAGACCATTGTTCCCTGAACTTCGCCATAATCCACACTTTGCATGGAAAGACCAATCACACCGTAGCGGCCGTTGGCCGGTGCCATGGATACACTGACCGCATTATAGTTAATATCCGCAATCCAGGTATTCTGGCTGAAATTCACTTCCAGGAGATTTTTACTCCGCGCCATTCCGGCAGGATTGAAAAAAAGTGAACTGGAATGTCCCTGAATGGTGGTCATGGCTTCCCCCATCCCTGAGGCACGGGCATCGGCGGTTACACTGAGAAATTGAAACCCGGTCTGGGCAATTTTTTTATTTTTTGCCCCCACAAGTGAGATCAGGGCTAACAGGATCAAAAGAAGTTGTATCATTTGTTTCATAAGTCTATTCCTTGTCCAGAATAACCATTTTGAAATTGCCGGGATCTTCCGAAGTAAACCGAACCAAGACCGATCCCGTTGACAATTCATACTCATCGCGGCTGAAGATATATGAACAGGCGGCTACCGTTGGCAGATCTACGGAACGGTTTGTGGGCGCAATAACACCGTTTGCATCCAACAAAGTAATATTCACACTACGATTCACGTTGTTGTTGGTATAGAGAACTTTTGGTCCGGCGGTATTGATTTGCAACACGGCAAATAATGAATCCTCGGAAAACCTGACAGACCAGAGGGAATCCGGATCAACACGTAATACGACCCCGGATGATTCCAGACTATCTACTATTTCGGAATAGGAAAGACTGTCCGGTACCGGTACCGGATGCAAAGTGATGGATAATGAATCCACTTCATAGATCGTACAGGCGGCTGCATCCAGATCGGATATCGTGTAGGTCTCATCCTGGTAGTCCTCACAGGACATCCATAGGACCGATACCACCACTCCCCAAAGAAGTAAACTAATGAATTTTCGCATAACTGTAATCCTGTTAACGAATGATAATGAATTTTTCAATGTGACTCTCTCCCTCCGGCGTTTCTATTTGTGCAATATATAGTCCGCTGACCACCACCTGACGATAAGATGTAATTGAATTCCAGGCTTCATCGCCACTGCCGTCGACATGCTCCAGGGTTTCCACCAAATCACCACGCTCGGTAAAGATACGAATGGTGCAAACCGGAGGAATATTCAAGAACATGATGCGATCTTTGCCGCTTTCCGAACCATACTGAAGATCCCTTGCACGAATATTGTAGGGATTCGGTACTACCCGGATATCATCCATGCTATTCCCGGCGGGGCGACGCAGAAAGGCCGGTTCATTGGTCCGGGTATAAAACAGACTGCTCTCCATGGGTTGACCGGGGTGAAGATCGTTGGTTGAGCCGTCATCAACGGTCGTCACATAGTAATAGTAATCGAATCCGCGAATGGCCGTACGGTCTTCATACCTGGTTTCTCCGGGTCCCAATTCGGCCAGTAAATCAAAGGTCGTATCCGGAACGGAAATTGTACGGTACAAACGGTATCCGGCAAAATTGGGCCACGATTCAGCCGAATTTGTCCATTCCAGGATAATCCGGTCACCACCGGAAGTTACAGTGAACTGGTCCGGGGGTGGCGGTTCATGATTGATCTCCAGACCATTATTATATACTTCCTGAGCCCGACTGAAAGATTCAAACAGGGAATCAATCCCGGTCATCACCCAATCATTTTTTTGTTGGTTGCTGATGGCCCCTGATAGCCAGTCGGCACCAACCAGATAATGCATTTTCCGGGAGAGTCCTGCCACCGCTTCCACGGATACGATAACAATACTGTCACCGGGAGCCAGGGTGTAGGGTCCGTATCCTCGCCCCTGACTATAACCACCGCCGGTCGGTCCGAATTGATCCGCATTTCCACTCCCCACTTCCTCGGCCTGACTCAACGACGGATGTCCGGAAGTCATCAGGGCATATTCATCGGCCATTTTCACAGCATCAAAATGATCATTCCCCGAATTATAGGGTCCATCCGAATCGGGATAGGGTGTTGATGTGGGTTGATAAGGATCATCCGAATTATCGGTGGCGCTGACATCGGCGTGGATGGTCATTACCCCGGCAAATTGTGACGCTCCCAGATGACCGTCATTCGAAAAATACGGAGCCCCGATATTATCGCCAGGTCCGGTCCAGCCGGAATGTCGTCCTTGCCAGGAATAACTGGCGCGATAGGGATCCGAATACCCGACACCATACAGAGCATCTTCACCGATGACTTCATTCATTGTATTCCGTCCCCAGGTTGCATTTTGCGGTAACCAGTAAAATCCATAAGCACAAGCTTCTTTAGTCATAGCATAGCGTTCCTGCCAGAAAAAAGTGACCCCATCCAGAGTCAGCGAATGGGTATCCCCTTCCAGGTCATAGATTCCCGTATTTTTAAAGGAGTACACATAAATATAAAAATTGTCAAAACCGGGACGACTGTACGCATAAATCTTCCTGGTCATCGTAATACCCAGACTGGTATTCACGGTATTAATCAATAACCGGTCACTGGGCAGGTTTTCATTCACATCATCCACAATATCCAGGTAATCCATATCCGATCCAGGCAAGCCATCCACATAAACCAGAGGATGCTTGTAACGACCCAGCAAACGAAAATCCTGGGGCATGAATTCCGACAACTCGTTCAAAACCCGGGGACCTACGTGAACCACTTTCGCAGTATACGTCTGGCCGCTTAATGGATCAGAGTAATTGGCTGCTCCAATCCAGAAAGCTTTCGCCGCTTTAACATCCTGATACCGATACTGAGCCGGCCATTGGAGCCCATCCTGCTGGTCCGGAATTAAATGCCGTCGACCAACCTCAATCTCTGATCCGCCGTCGGAGAACCAATCATGTAACTGCCCGATGGCAATCCATTTGGTTTCATCCCCCTGGAGATTGGTCAGGCCCAGAGTCATTAAAAAGAGTAGTGGTGTTAAGGTGTACTTTTTCATCTATGGGATCACTGTTTGAATTAAAAGTTGAAACTGAAATTGATTCCGAAAAACACATCCCGTGGATTCAGAAATGTGAAATACGTCTGATTGGGCATATCGATGTACGCCTTATCTTTCAATACCTGATCAAGATAATTTGAATCGGCGATCACCCAATCCCCGTCGACATATTGATAATAGGTTTCCGTGGTCTGTTCGTAATACAGCGGGCGATCATAGGGATTACTCACATTATCCAGGGAATAAATGGACACGATCGGCACATACTCTACGCCTTCTTTCCGATAATCCCCGGGATGATCTGAGCCGGGAATATTTCCGTAGCCCAATTCATCCCCGATTTTTTGCGGTAAATGCAACGACTGCACATAATAATCAAAATCGTAACTATCGGAAAAAGATTCGCCGGAAAAGTCCTTTAAATTCAGGACATTAAACACATCCAGAAAGACCGTGGCGTCAAAGGGGCCAAAATTGAAAACTTTGGAAACTTTGAGATCCAGGTTCTTATAATCCTGCCACTGCAGATTGTACAGGATTCCCCGCACATTGTTGGGATTATACGTGAACCATGAACCCGATGTCCAACGCCCGATGAGCGTCATGTGCCAATCACCAATGATCCGCTGTCCGAGTATTTTCGGACCAAAGGTTCGCGGAGTGAACAAATCGACATACCCCTTCATCCGCGGCCTTGGTAGCGGTTTGGTCTGATAAGGATTATTCCGCAAATAATCTTTTTGATCCGCCGGATTTTCAAAATACCGGCTCACACCGAAATATCCGGTACTGGTTACCCGGTATTCATAATTCACCATACCCGTAAACCAATCCCCACGGATTTTACTGAGTTCGATTTCCAATCCCCGGATATCCTGGTAGTTATTATTGGTTATTTGAAAATAATTCACTTTTCCGTCTGCTGAAATAAACCGGGTCCAGTCTTGCTGATCGGTCACATCTTTATAGTAGGCGGAGATATGCATCAAATATGTTTCACTCAGAGCCTGATCGAAACCCAGTTCATAGGATACTGTTTTTGCCAGAGGAAGACTGGGGTTACCCAAAAATGAAATCGAACCGGTACTATTGCGTTGAATCCGATACAGTACTTCCGAAGTCGGATTCTGATAATAATGCCCGTAATTGAAATATAATTTGGAAGATTCGGTGATGGGATGAGATATGGCCAATCGGGGACTGATGGTGATAACCGGTTTCGCGTCAACCAGATAATCGGACTTCCATAATTCATCATCCGATAAACTATTAAAAGCTCGGTCATAAGGTTCGGCTTTGAACCATTTTCCGTTAGGATTGGAATAATCTACATTCAATCCAATGATGGTTACTAAACCCCGGGACTCGAATTTATCCTGAATAAAACTGTTCAATCGCCAGGGATATCGGTTAAACCGGGTCCAGCGATTCCCTTCGGGCAGTACTTTATTCAGTGATCCGAAATCCAACCGTAAATCATCGTAGTTCAGATCAAATCCGGTGCGAAGCTGATTCCGGTCGCTGAATTGGTTGGTGTAGGTAAATTTGAATGCGACGGTTTTGATTACGCTGGAATCACGGGAAGTAGAAATAGGTCCTCCCAGGGTAACGCCACCGTCGACGCTGGACAAGAATCCTTCATAAAAACCGAAAGGTGCTTCGTCCACTTTATAACTTGGAAAAATTTCATACAGGGTGTTTAGATCGCGATACCGTCCGGGTCCGGTTTCATAGGACCGTTTGATAAATTTCAACTGGACTTCATAAAAGGATTTATTATTCACAACTTTCGATAGATTTAATGCCGATGAAAGTTGATCGCGGCGAGTTTCCGAATAATAATCATTCGTAAATAAACGCCAGGGAATGGTAAATCCTGTACGATCCATGAGACTGGCCACACCACTGACTGAGGAAATGAAGGAAGTCCCTCCACTGCGGGACAGACCAGTAGCCGACATGGAACCCCACAGTGTGGTCAGGGATAATTTCGTTTTCCGTGAAAGATCAGACGTCAACTTCAACATATGACTAGAGGAGGATACACCGTCGGTAGACAGAGGAACCAAATATTCATTCTGATCATTACGAAAGCTGTAATAGAAACGCAAATCCCCTAACTGTTTGCTAATCACTGGAATCGGACCGCCGATTCCCAGATCAACATTGTAATCGGGTTTTTGGATGTTGCCATTTTTCCGATGTTGCCATTCATACAGGCGTTTTGCCGCCGAAGGGGTTAAATCATTGGTAGGATCATCATCGGAAAGGGTTGCCTCCGAGATGGAAATCCAGCCATCAAACTGGGGATATTGCCGGGATGTGAAATAGTCCCAGTACCCATTTTCCGTTCCGGTCCAGGCCACTGAATCATCTACATAAGGTAACAACCAATAGGCCGTTGGATCAAAAACACTTTTCCCGAAATGTTTGGCCGTAGCCGGACTGGTTTTATAGGAGAGGGTTGCCGAATAATGATCCGGATCGCCTTCTTTTGCCACTACGTTCACAACACCCGATCGTACGTTATTATATTCGGCGTTAAATCCGCCGGTCTGAACAGATACTTCCTGCACAGCGCTGAGAGGAATCCCGGTAATAGGTTGATTATTCCGTTCATCCCGTAATACCATGCCGTCCAGCATAAACATTGTCTGGTCGGCTCCGCCACCGCGAATGGAAAGATTGCTGGAAATACCCGCTTTCAATCCGATGACGCTTCCCAGCGTAGTAAAGGGTAATTGCTTAATATCATCACTGGTGACCGTCGTTTGACTGGCGGCTACATCCACTTTTACGACACTTTTTTGTGCAACAACGGTAATTGATTCCCCTTCCAACACTTCCACTTCCATAATAATATCGGTTGTAGCTGTGAGGTCAATCTCTACGCGGACATTCTGAACCCGAGTGTTTTTGTACCCGATCATGGTCACGTTGAGTTCGTACGTGCCCGGCGGAACACTGAGAATATTGTAACGTCCCTCCGCATCTGTGGCAGCGCCAAGATACGTTCCGGTTACCTGCACATTGGCCCCAACAAGCGGTTCACCCGTTGACGCATCGGTCACTACGCCGGCAATTTTTCCAGTCACCCCGGCAAAAGTAATTGATAGAAAAATGAAGTTGATGAATCCAAAGTTGATTACGTTTCGCTTCATAGAGTCACGTCCATTGAAGTTGATTTTGGTATGGTTACGGAAATTGTTGTATGGATAAACAGGGTTAACTGTGGTTGATTGATTTTTTTCATCCCTTGCCTTGTGAATAGAAGTGTGTCCCCATCGCTAAGATTAGCGCCGAAATTTAGGTTTTCTGCTACTGGTAAGTCATCTTTTTTTTGCACTTCCATCATTTTAAACTCAACCGTTATTCCTTTTTTCATCAACCAGGGATCGGAATAAAATAATATGCTCGGGATTGGTCCCACAACAGCCCCCAAGAATCGTAATCCTTTCATCCAGTATTTTTTCCAGATCCGCGCGAACAGTTTCCGGCTGATCCGGATAAACAATCGTTTTCCCGTCGAGAACCGGGAGACCCGCATTCGCCTGAGCCAGCACAGGCAGTTTTCCAGTCAATTCATGAACAACTTGAACCATGCTATCAAATCCATGACCGCAATTTGCGCCAACTCCATCCAATTCCCAGTGAATAGCAGACTGAACCAAATCAGAAGGTTTTACGCCAAACCCGGTGGCGACAATATTATTTTTCACTTCGAATGTCATCGATAATACAACTGGAAGTTCCGTAACCTGCCGGGCTGCTTCGACCGCCATCGCCGCTTCCTCGAGTGACATCATGGTCTCAATCAGGATGCCATCCACCCCAAATTCGATCAGGGCCGAGATGGCTTCACTGAAAATCCCAACACCCTGTTCATGAGACAGGTCGCCATACGGTTCGGGAAGTTCTCCCGTCGGTCCCACAGATCCCAAGACATATTTGCCTTCAGGGCGGACTTCCCGCGCCAGGCTAACACCGGATTGAATGATTGTTCTTATCTGATCTTCCCGGCCATAAAGTGCGAGACGAGCCCGGTTAGCGCCGAATGTATTGGTTTCCACCAAATCGGCTCCAGCGGAGAAATAATCCCGGTGAATCGATCGGACGACTTCCGGTTCAACAATACTGAGCATTTCAGGACAGGGTTCGGAAGACTGCTTCCGTTTTTCCAGTTCGGTTCCCATGGCCCCGTCCCCCACCAGGATATGCCCCGCATTCAAGGCTTCACGGAAGGTCATCGTCCCCCGCCAAAATCGAAGGCCGCTTCCAGCATCGCGCGATAGTTCTTAATGGGAACATATTCGGGAATGCTATTCCCGGAACCCAGGCAATAACCCGGAATGCCTTCCATCTCACGAATATTTGTTTGAACGGCTTCCCGCACTATCGCCGGGGTTCCCCGGGTCAGAATATCCCCCACATCCAGATTACCAATCAAAGCCAATCGATCGCCCACCTTTTGCCGAACTGTGCCAATATCCATAGCCTTGGATTCAATAGGATGTAATGCGCTGACACCGCAATCCATGATGTCATCCAGCACATCAAACAAAACGCCATCGGAATGATAAATTAATGGTTTTCCACTGGCCGATGCTAGCTCACCGATCGCTTTCAGCCAGGGGAAGAAATAGGTCCGCAGGACATCCGGCGACATGAGGAGTCCAGTATTAAAGGCAATATCGTCGCTGTACCACAAGGCATCGACCGAATCATCATCAGCCATAACTTTGAACATGGATAGGATTGTTTCACCGATTTTACCCGTAACAGCCTGAACCAGATCGGGATTTTCAAAAAGAGCGAAGGAATAATTTTCCAGTCCCATTAGTTCCCACGAAAGCGTAAAGATGTCTCCGTACTGTCCCACAACACCCATTCCCTCCGGCACAATGTTCCTTGCCTGATCAAACCGGGAATAGACCACATCCTCCGGTTTGGGGAATGGATAATTCTCAAAATCCTCCCAGGATTGGATCAGTCCACCGGCTTCTGTGGCCCATTCCCGGGTGGCATCGTCGCCCAGCTCGGTTAATTTGCCGCCGATAGAATACTTTACTTCCGGCTGGATTTTGATGTAATCATATCCGGCCCGGAACCAGAAATCCAGATCATCCTGAATGGACGTAATCGGTCGTCCCAGGAATTTTTCTTTAATCTGCGGGGCAATACCCAATTCGGCTATCGGAATATATTCAGCCGGTTCACAGCGCAGTGTTTTAAGGAACACGTTGATATTGGGCCGCTTCATGGTTTTATTGCGAAGGTTTTCAAATCCGTTCTTTCATGAAATCAAAAATTAACCGCAATCGTCATAGAAAGTCAGCTTTACTTTAGAGCAGTTGGCTTTTTTTCCTAATTTTCACAATGAACCGGAATCGATTATGGAGTTATTGAAAGCCATATCCGCCGCTCTGCAAAGCGGCGACACCGATGCGACCTGCCTGGCGATTCGGGATGGACTCATGAAAAGGATTTCCGCCGGAAAGCTGCTGGAAGAAGGACTCCTGGCCGGAATGAATGTTATTGGTACCCGGTTTAAGGCCGGCGAAATCTATATTCCGGAAGTCCTCCGCAGCGCCCGTGCCATGAACGCCGCTCTGGCAATCCTCGAGCCCCATCTCGCCGAGGGGAAAATACATTCCCAGGGCACAATTGTAATTGGAACCGTTCAGGGTGACATGCACAATATTGGAAAATCGCTGGCGTCCATCATGTTCCGTGGCGCCGGTTTCGATATCTGTGATCTGGGCGTTAACGTTTCCCCTGACCGTTTTCTCACCGAAGTGAATGACCGGCAACCGCGAGTCGTAGGACTTTCGGCAATGCTCACTACCACCATGCTGAATATGGCCCCCGTCGTGGAACAATTAAAACGGGATTTTCCAACAATTCCGGTAGTGATTGGCGGTGCGCCCACTTCCCGGGAATTTGCCGATTCCATCGGCGCCGATTTTTATGCCCGATCGGCTATGGA
>JAADFQ010000203.1 GCA_013152835.1 FCB group bacterium | reverse complement strand
GTTTGTGCGTTCAGGAGTCCAACCCAAATCATGATGAAAATGAATAACAATTTCTTCATGTGATTCCCTCTTTTTCTTGTTATGGTTATTTAATGATGAGGAATTTACCCTCTTTTACTTCCCCCGTATCCAAGTTTTCCACGGTGAATAAATAGAGTCCGGTGGCCGTAGCCTGATCATAGCGGGTAATCAGATCCCAGGCATGTTCCCCGCCACTCATGATCGGATTTTTTTGGTCATTTATATTGTCAATATCCTGACCACGATACGATTCTGAATGTTCAATAATATCGACCAAATCCCCTGCCAGGGAAAAAATGCGGATTTCGGCGTGCTCGGGCAGATTCTGGAACCAGATCATTTGTTCCCGATTTCCGTATCCATCCCAGACGGCCTGACCGCGGTAAGGATTGGGATAGACGGTGGGGTTTCCTACCCATTGTGTAGCGGAAGATTTAATTCCCGGTATGACATATTTGCGATTTGCGGACTGGGCGCTCTCCAGACTGGCCAGATTAGATTCCGGATCGCCCCGGTCAAAAGCAGTAACCGAATAATAATTCATCCAGCCGTTTTTAACGCCATAGTTCACGAATTTATATTGATAATATTGCCCGTCAATCAATACGCTGTCCGGCTCTCCCTGGTCGTTGGTAATCCGGATTTCATCAAATCCGGTATTGTAGCCCACGTCATGCAGGGAATCGATTCGATCGAACTCGGCCAGCAGGGAATATTCCGCCGATGTATCCGCCAATGTTTTCCGGGCGCCATACACCCGGTAGCCTTCAAAATCCTTTTCCCGGCTGATGGGATCAATAAAATCTTCAGCATTATCCTGCCAGTAGATCGCAACCTGCTGATCGCCCACATCAACGGCCATATTCGGAACCGGGGGCGGTTCCGGTAAAATATACCGATTAATGATACCGTCGCCGTTGATATCCTCACCGGGATCCAACTGATTGTTCCGGTTTTTATCTTCGCCGTCATAGGCTTTCTGCGCCCAATCCGCATTAATATGAAGATTGGCTCGTCGCGTGGGACTGTCCCCGGTTGCTCCGGCCCAGCGGGCAGCAACTACGGCATAGGCAATTGTACAGGACTCGCCCGGGGGTAAAATCCAATGGGTTGAATCGACTGCCGCCGGTTGACTTCCCAACGGCCCGGCCGAAACCAGGAATAACCAGCTATTGGTTTGATTGGGATACCCGTCACTACCATACAAATCGGGATTCAACGCCGGATCCCCTTGCAGAACATCAGTCGTCATCTTGTCATAGCGTTCGAAATCAACCAGAGGCATACTATAATCGGGGTAATCCGTGTTATTTGAATTGGTCCAGACCCATTGCTGGTAATGGGTCTTTAAATAACGCTTGGGCGTGGAACTTCCCAGCGCGGTAAATCCGATGTAGGATTCCGACCAACCGTCATCTCCATCGGCATCGTATTGATAGGCAATATCCCGGGTAAAACCGGAAGCATCAAGGGAACGATCGAAACCATCCAGATTATCATACCAGGTAAAACCCCCGCCGGGAGTGTAGATGTCGGTATAATTCATATTGGCCACGGAAGCATCCACCCAGTAGCCAACGTAGATATCCTCGATTGTATCCGGGGATGCATTCGTAATCGTGTAGTTCAAAATCACAAAGGCATCGGCAAAGGTAAAATTCCAGGCGTAGGATTCCAGGCGTACGTCAATTCCCAGGGGAACATGATTCGGAATGCCAAGATCATCCGACCAACTGGCCCCGTAATCCTTAAAATCCATGATAAAATCCTGGTGAGAGACAGCCAGCGGTGAATAGTACTGGGCCATGGAATCCTGAGAGGTGGAAGAAATGGAAGAACGAATGGTAACATCGGAATTGGCAAAGAATTCAAAACCCTCCTGCCCGGATTCAAATACCCCGTCCACAATGGATGTGGATACTCGTCTTTGTCCATTTACTATACCCCCGATCCATAACCCGGAAAATGAAAAATGCTCCACGTTTTCCCGAAGAATCTCCGTATGCTGCTTATACTGGCAGGAAGGTTGTATTTTTCCGTTGATCTGGTTCCACCCGTTCCCCAGGATGCCGAAATTGGTTATGGTCAAGCCCAATTGACCCACGGAAGTATACAGATTAAATACGTCCGGATAGCTGGTCACGGAGAAACTCCGGCGCAAACCCGGAGAACTTTGACCAACAAGTCCACTGCCGGCAATAACCAGCCAACCTGAGATCAGGATTCGTCTCCATTGATTTCTTGTAAAAAATATCATCTGTTTATCAAGCACCGGAAAACACCGGTTTTATTGTCCTGAAAGGGCGAATAACTTACTATCGGAATTGTGGGAATCCAACCGCAAGAAAAAGAGAAAAATCAGAATTTTTTAAGCAATTTTATACAATGTTCAGACACCCGAATTGTCACTCATTGCGGGAAGTCCCGGGGTAGCTGATGGGGTTGAAAGCCCGGGCACCCAGGGTGAAAATTATTTTAACAGAACCAACTTGCGACGGTCGGCAAACCGGGAGTCGGAATTCAGTCCCCTGGCGGTAATTGAATAAATATACATCCCGGATGCAACCGGAATATCCTGATTGTTGCGACCATCCCACAGAACCGTCTTTTCCCCGGCGCTTTCTTCCCGACTTACTAACCGGCGAACTTCACGACCTCTCAGATCATAAACCACCAGTTCTATCCGACTGTCTATCGGAAGACGATAACTCAGCGTCGTGATCGGGTTGAAGGGATTGGGATAGGCCGGATGGAGGGCAAAGCTCTCCGGAAAACCGGCAACTTCCGATTCCGTACCCAGGGGATCGTCCCAGGCGTGACCGGGAGTCCCCAGGTCGCCCAGGCCGTAGGGCGTTGTGGCAATATACCAATTTGCCGGATCATTATTATCCGCGGAAAAATCGGAAACATACATGGCCGCCCCGCTGGAAAACGGAAAGGCGCCGGAATATTCCACGATATCAACCAGTTGGTTTTGAG
>JAADFQ010000202.1 GCA_013152835.1 FCB group bacterium | reverse complement strand
TCCGCCAGTAATTTCTCTCAAAGTGATATCCTCCAACTGTTAACCTGGCGAAAACGATTTTCCGATCAGGACCTGACTTCTACTGGCTTAGGAACACAAGCACAGGCTATATTTACCGCTTGGTTTGAAAGCCAATTAGAGAAAAATCTCATGGAGTTCAGTGGCTTGAACCGGTTAGGGATTGTTGAAGATGTGAGTATCTCCGGACTCAATCCCTCCGGGAAGGAAGACCTGACGATCAAGGCTGACCTGACGCAAAAGGTTTCCTTGAATTATGCCTATCGCCGTTCATTTTCATTAACCAATCCGACTCACATGTTGGGGGTCGAATACAAATTCAATCGCTATCTGTCCGTTGTTGGAAATATTGACCAAACCGGTAACTTCCAGGCCAAATACCGCCTTCGGTATTCCTATTAGTTTATGGCTGGTACTATCCATTTTATCCGGTACATTTCTTTCTGGCTTATGGGCCCAACAAGCTGATGTAGTCTACGTCAGATCCATTCAATTCAAGGGTTTGCAAGCCCTGACCGAAGACGAGTTACGACCCTATTTAAAAACACGGGTGGCCGGTATTTTCCAGAAAAAACCGTTCGACCGACGCATGGTCCGGCTGGATGCGATCAGTCTGAAAACGATTTATTTATCCCGCGGGTATTTGGAAATTGTTGTGCTGGATTCGTTTCATGTGGAAGATAATTTTGCGGACATTACCTTCATCATCCGGGAAGGGAAGCAATATTTTGTCCGTGATGTGAAGGTTGTTGGGAACCATGCCCTCTCTTCCGAAAAGATTGAAGCGTTACTGGGTTTGAAAAGGGGCATTCCCTATAATCCGGTGGGCGCCCGGGAATATGTTACGCGGGTTGAGGAAGCCTATCAGCAAATCCATAAATTATTCAATCAGGTGCAGGTTTATGACCAAGTGGATGATTCCGTATCGGTAGTAGTTAAAGTCAGTGAAGGCCCTGATGTTCGGATTCACCATATTTTTTATGAAGGACTGGATAATCTGGACACAAATATTGTCCGCCGCGAATTGGTATTTCAGGAAGGTGAATATTATCAAAAAGATCGCATTGACCGCTCCCGGAAACGAATCCTTGAGACCGGTATTTTTTCGTTTGTGGCTTTGACTCCCATTCTGGTTGCCAATAGCGATTCCCTGATCAACATTCTTATTGAGTTGCGTCGGTTCAAACAGCGGGAGTGGATCTCAGAAGGGGGATACTATCCAATTCCCTACTATGAGGGTGCGGAACCGATACCCGGTGCCGGTCTGGAAGTCGAATGGAAAAATCGTTCGCTGGCCGGAAGCACCACTAATTTCTCGACGAAACTAACGGGTCATGCTTTGGTTTCGGGCGCTAAGGTCCGACCCAAAATCCGGTTAGAAGCCGGACTGAATAACCAGTGGTTTTTCTTTGTGCGAATCCCGGTTCAACTAAAAGCATACTATGAATCCTTTAAGAATTATTCACAGAGCGGAGAACCATTAATCCTGCGGTATGGTGTTCAATTATCAACGGTGAAAAAATTTACCAATCGTTCCTACATTGACTATGGATTAAGATGGGAAAAGTTTATTGAACCGGTTGAAACAAAATCGGATGTGGAACAGCGAACAATGCATTTTAAATCCCGCTGGGACCGGACGGACGATGCTCTGTATCCCACGAAAGGGATATCGGCGTTGACTGATTTTAATTGGACTGGCGGTTTCCTTGGCGGGAATCAGGATTTTTTAAAGGTGGATATCGGAGTGAACAGTTATTTTCCCCTATCCAAATCCTGGGTGTTGGCCGGTCGAATCAAAACCGGACAAATATTTGGTTGGAATAATAACTATACTGATATCCGGTTTGACAAATTTTATCTGGGAGGTGCCAATAGTCTCCGGGGATGGGATCTGCTCAAACTGCAAGTGGATGAGGCCGGGAATCCCAAAGGAGATGTATTTCGAATATTAACCAATTGGGAACTTCGTTTTCCGCTTACCTGGCTATTGGGTGGAGAACTGTTTCTTGATGGAGGTTATCTGGCAAATTCCATCAAAGGGATTACCCTGAATAGGTTCAAATGGAATTGGGGTGCCGGTGTTACGCTCAATACACCCTTGGGTCCGCTGCGCCTTGATGTAGCGATTCCCGATGATCGCTATCAGGCTTACAAGGTTCAACTGGGGGTTCAATACATATTCTGATGGAACTTCAAATCCATCATGCGTATAATGAGAAGTTCTCTGTTGGACGATGATATCACCGTAAATTAATTCGATTTTTTATGGGAGTACGACGAAAATGAATAGGACATATTTCAGTATCGGTTTATTGGTTTTTGGAATTATGGGGTGCAGTAAATCGCCTGACCAATTATTTACGCAAGCGGAAGAATGGGTTTCCAAGGATTCCGTAAATCTGGCTATTCAGACCTATGAACAACTGATTTCCGAATTTCCGGACGACAGTTTGTCATCGGTGGGACAATACCGGATTGCCCGAATTTATCTGGACCGGTCCAACGCTATGGAACAAGGTTTGGAGGCCTTGAAGTCGGTAATTGATCAGTTTCCTGAATCGCCTCAGGCCGATCGGGCGCGGAAGGATATTAAAGATTTTCCCGAATGGGTGTATAATCGGGCGGAGTCGATCCGCAGCGGGAAACGATTCCAGGATACCATCACTCTGCTATCATTCCTGGTTAAGCGGTACCCGGCACATGTTCTGGCTCCCAAGTCTCAATATCTTATCGGTGATATTTATATGAATGATATCCGCGATTTCAGTTCGGCGATTGACGCCTACCGGAAAGTGTTACGTGATTTCCCCGGATCTCCTCAGGAAGCCCATGCTCAATTTATGGTCGGGTATATATATGCGAATGTTCTCAACGATCAGGATAACGCCCGTAAAGAATATCAAACCTTTCTGAAGAAATTCCCCAACCACGAATTGTCTCCCTCAGTCCGGTTTGAACTGGAATTCCTGGGAAAAGATATCAA
>JAADFQ010000201.1 GCA_013152835.1 FCB group bacterium | reverse complement strand
AAGCCAGCTCATCCTCGACTGTGGAAGCCACAAACTGATTTTCGGGATTTTGGGGAATAAAGAAACAATTTTTCGGCGGTGTATAATTAACCAATTGAAAATTAGTCGGAGTCGTACACGGCTGTCCTGCCAACAGTTTCCCCAACGCCGACTTCCCTACTCCCGCTTCACCATAGATCACATGCAGTCCCGGTACAAATTCGATATGAATCGGTTCATCCCCGAATTTTGGAAAACGTAGCGTAAATGAATATGCCTTAGTCACGAAGGATACTCCGAACAATCCGGGTTGAAGAACCAAGATTTCTATGGATCACATCGGTTGCCGAGAAACTGGCTTTCAGAAAAGCATTCTTATCAGACAATAATCGTGATAAAGCCTCGTAAAAGTCCTCCGATGATTGAATCGGAAACCCACCGCCCGATTCCGCCAGATCAATCGCTTCCGGAAAATTCCTGTATTTCGGACCAAAGATTACGGGAAGTCGGGCAATGGCCGGTTCCATTACATTATGAACTCCGGTGGAAAAGCCCCCGCCGATATACGCGATTTGCCCCTGCCAGTACAAACGATACAACACTCCAACGGTGGCAATAATTCCAACCTGGGTTCCATTCTTCAGCATGGTTCGTTTCTTGGAACGTAATATTTTGGTTGTTAACCCGGCATCACGGAAAATCCCTTCCGATTCTTCAACCGCTTTTTTCGACGGTTCATGAGGGACCCAGCAAAGCGAAAGCGAAGAATCTTTCTGCAATAATTCAATTAACGGTCCCAGGATGATTGACTGATCATGAGCATCAATACTCCCCGCGATAACCCGTTTTTCCCGCAAAAGAACTGAAATTGTCCGCTGCTCGGTAAATTGGTCTGCTTTTCGTTTGACCTGATCGTAGCGAGGATTTCCCAAAACCCGAACCAGCGTTTGGGGATGATCCGGAAGCAATTTCTGAACGGTTAAGTAATCTTCTTTGGTAATGGTATAAATTGTATCAAAACTCTGGTAAACACTGCGATAAAAACTCCGTAATCCCGGGAGTAATTTTCGTGTTTTACTGGCAAAACGCGCGGCAAAAATGTTGGTATGGATTTTTCTATGATGGGCAACCCAGATAAAATTCGGCCACGTATCGTATGAGGCCAGAATAATTTTCTTTGGGCGCACAATTTTTAATGCTCTACGAATTGTCAGCAGAAAATCAAACGGTAAATAAATTTTACAGTCAATACGATCGTCTTTTACGTGGTTAAACCCTGACGGAGAGAAAAAACTGACTAATGCCAGACATTGCGGTTCAATCTCTTTCAAACCACTCAGAATGGGTTTAATTTGCTCATATTCTCCAAACGAAGCGGCATGAAACCAGTAAACTGTCACCTGTGTCGAAGTCTTGCCGAAACAGGATCGCAAGGTTTCCATGCTATGCTTGCGACCTTCGAAACCCTCCTTCAACTTGGGATGAAAAAACTTCACAAACCAGGCTCCGATATAGATCAGGGGAAAAATGATCAGGTTATAGACGACCAGCCAAAGGACTTTAATCACGGAGTCACACTCTCCATCGTCGCGGTAATCTGTTGGGGCTCTATTTGAGTCATGCAGTATCTCCGGGAACGATAACAGGGACGCTTTCCGTTTTGAGAGCAGGGACGACACCACAGTTTGGTTGCAATTTCGTATGAGTCCGGCCGCCAGGTACTACCGCCCATTTCTTTTGTCGTCGGCCCCAGAATCATCGTGACCGGTACTCCCAGGGCCTCGGCGGCATGAACCAGCCCCGTATCACTCCCGATAACCTTTTGGGCATTAGCAAGAATTGCCAATGATTGGCGAAGGGGCGTTTTCCCGGCCAAATTACAGGCTTCCGGCAGTTTTTCTGCCAGACGAAAACAGATTGCATCCCGGCGAGTACCCAGGATAACGACGGGCATCGGTGCTAATCGCTTCCATGCCTGCATATAGGTATCAACGGGAAGCGTTTTTTGCGACCAGGCCGCCCCGGGAATACATACGATGTAGGGTTGTTCGATGCCCTGTGATTTTAAATAGCGTTTCGCCAATTCGATTTCTTCCTGAGCTATCCCAAGTGCTGGCGTATCCGTATTTTGGTAGGTTATTCCCGCTTCGGTCAGCGGTTGGAAGAATAAATGGCGGTAGGTCCAGTGTTGTGGGAACCGATTCCAATGCCATTGAGTGAGCAACCAGCGATCGAGGCGCGGCTTTCTTATTGAATAAACATTATTTTCAGTCATCACCGACAAAATAATACGGGAACGCAAACTCTTATGCAAATCGAAAACCAGATCGAAGTTTCGTGATTGTAAATGATACCCTAAACGTCGTAGTCCGGCGATATCGATGGTTCGCGGAAGGCAGATAATTTCATCGATAAAGGGATGATTTTCCAGCAGGGGAGAAAATTTTTCCAGAACCAGAAATACCAGAATCGAATCCGGCCAGGTACGCTTTATTGCTCCCGCAACACAGGTACTTTGAACAATATCACCGATCGATGAAAACCGAACCAACAGAATCTGCCGAGGAATAATCGGGCTATTTTTTGCGCTGAGCATTAAACTCCAATAACTGGATCAGGGACTGCTTATAGATTGAATCGGGATAATCGGTCAGCGCGCTGATCGCCTGCTCTGAATATTCGTGAATCTTCTTTTCTGCATGTGAAATCCCGCCCGCTGAAGCGAGTCGGTCTTTTAATTCAGAGAGAGCTCGTGCGGATGTTTTAGCGGACTTCAATAAACGGCGAATCTGTCTGCGGTCCGAAATGTCGGCATTATCCAGGGCAAAAATCACCGGTAACGTCATCATATTCCGTTTCACATCGGCGCCCATATCTTTTCCCGTATCGGCTTCCGATCCCAGGATATCAAATAAATCGTCTTTCACCTGGAATGCAATTCCCAGATTCAATCCGTAGTCGTACATATGCTGGCGATCTGCAGCATTCCCGGTCGTCGTGATTGCACCTAATTCAGCGCTGGTAGCAATTAATGAGGCCGTTTTCCTGGTAACCATTTTGAAATAGATTTCTTCGGTAATGCTCCGTTTCAGACTTTTTTCTATTTGCAATATTTCCCCGGCGCTTAACATTTCGGCCGTTGCGGCGATGGCTTCCAGTGCATCAAAATTTCTGAGCTGAATCATATAAATAAGTGATTTACTCAGTATATAATCCCCCATGAGAACGGACGTCTTGTTCTTCCAGATACGATTCGTAGAGGGCCAACCCCGGCGGAGTTTTGCTTCATCCACCACATCATCATGAACCAGGGTTGCCAGATGGAGCAATTCGATCATGGCCGCGGCCCGGTACGTGTTATCCGTCGGCTCGCCACACAATCGGGAAGCCAGAAGGGATATAACCGGGCGGATATGTTTCCCTTTGGTTTTGATGAGGAATTTACCGATCGTGTTAATCAGGGCGACATCACTATGAAGCGCCCTGTCGAACTCACGATTAAATCCTTTTAAATCCTCTTTTACCGGTTCAATAATTTGGGAAAGTTTCATCGAAGAATTGGCAACTATCCGGTTTTTGGTTGTCGATCTTTCCGGGTTGCTGACCAGACGACACCGATGCTGATTTCATAAAGTAAAATGAGCGGAACGGTCATAATAATCATGCTGACCGGATCCGGTGGTGTAATGAACGCCGAAAGGACCATGATAAAAACGATCGCGTGGCGCCGATATTTCCGCATTCCTTCCGGTTTCAACAAGCCAATTCTTGCCAAAATGAATGATACAATCGGAAACTCGAATATTATCCCCGATCCCAACATTAACCAGACAATGAAACTGAAATAATAATTAATGGAGATATTGGTTTCGATATCACCGTAACCCATGGATGTGAAGAAATTCAGTGAAAACGGGATAATAACTTCGTATGCGAAAATAATTCCGATAAGAAAAGAAATAAAGGTAAACAGGATTACGGGAAGCAGGTAGCGCTGTTCATCCTCATAGAGTCCGGGAGATATAAAGCGCCACAGTTGGTAGGTCAGGACAGGAATGGCCAGGACGATACCGCCTACCGCGGCTAACCCCCATTTAATCATGAACATCCCCTGTACAGTCAGGACTTGCAGAATCATGTCATGACTTACTTCCCGGGTCGGGCGAATTAAAATATCAATAATCTGATCAATAAAGAAAAAGGTAATACTGGCACCAACAATAATAGCGATCAGGGATTTGATTAATCTCCAGCGCAATTCCTCTAAATGATCAAGGAAGGACATGGTGGAAAAAGGGTCACTCATAGTCGGCCGATTTTATCAATTGTTGCGCGATTTCATACGGTGATCGTCGCACGGATTCAATCGTACGGGTTTCTTCAATTAAATGCGATTCACGATAATCCGACCAGAAGGATTTCAGCAAATATTCCCTGATCAAAGTTGATACGCGCTGCCGATGACGACGAATCCGCCGCTGATCCAATGCCCCGGTTGTTTGTTCATTCTCAATGGATTCCATGATTCCGTTTAATGCTTCCGCTACTCCTTCATCCCGGTTGGCAACGGTTCGATAAACTTTCGGAATATGATCGGGATGTTGCGAGTAATTCTTCAGGATATGTTCCAATCCCTGGATCAGGCGATCGGCACCATCCCGGTCGGCTTTATTCACGATAAATGCATCGGCCAGTTCAATTAGCCCGGCCTTCATAAGTTGAATTTCATCACCGGACTCCGGAACCAGTACTACAATCGTGAAATCCACTGCTTTAATGATATCATGCTCACCCTGTCCTACCCCCACCGTTTCGAATAGAATAATATCTTTTTGACTGGCCGCCAGTACATCCCCCACATCCTGCGCCTTTTTCGCCAATCCGCCCAGATCACCCTGGCTCCCCATACTGCGTATAAACACATCCGGATTTCCTGAATAGCGATTCATCCGAACCCGGTCCCCCAGAAGGGCGCCTCCGGTAAAAGGACTGGTAGGATCTACCGCCACAACACCTACCGAAAGGTTCCTGTTTACGATGTGCTGGACCAGACAATTTATCAAGGTGCTTTTTCCCGCGCCCGGTGGTCCCGTAATACCGATTCGGAGCGCACGAAGAGAGTATTGAAACAGTTCCGAAAAATCAGAATCCAATACCTCGGTTCCGTTCTCTATTTGGGTGATCAGCCGGGAAATGGCGCGGTGATTGTTGGAACGAATTTGATCCAAAACCCGGTCGTTCATGGAATATAAATCAGAGAATCAGGAAAATGTTTTACAAAATTTGGCGAAGCTTGTGATGGTCAGCGACTTTCCTTCTCTCGAAATAAAGCCTTTCTCTTCAAGAAGTTTAAACATCCGGGATACGGTTTCGCGGGATGTCCCCGCCATATTGGCGATGTCTTGTTGGTAGGGCAAATTCTTTACGGTTACGGCTCCACCTTTAATCGTACCCAACTCTTCAGCCAGACGGATCAGAGCTATTGATATCCTCTGTTCGGCATCACTCAGGGATAGACTCTCAATTTGCTGGTCACTCCGTCGCAGTCGGCGGGTTAATTCCTCCAGTAAATTGATGGCAATTTTTGGATACCGCTCCAGAATTCCCAGAAATTCACCCCGCTTTATCGTCAGGGCTTCCGTATCCTCAATAGCAACGACATTGGCTGATCTACCCTCACCGTCCAATAATGACATTTCACCGAAGAAATCGCCCTCGCCCAGCATGGCCAGGATTACTTCCCGACCATCATCGCTCATCCGCGTTACTTTAACGCTTCCATCGGCTAAAATGAAAAATGTCTCGCCTAGCGATTCTTCCATCAGGATTAATTGTCCTTTGGAATAGGAACGAGTGATCATTTGTTCTGAAATTTTTCTGAGTGAAGAGTCGCTCAGATCACTAAAGAGGGGGACCGATTGCAGAAGTTTAATCTTATCCATACTAAAAAATAATGTTTTTTACAATTTTTTCAAAAGGTTGATATACGTTGGGCCAGATCAATTTACACCTATTTATAATCTCCATAATGGTTGACTTCCACCGACGCCAGAGGATAACTTTCCGACCTATTTTTAACGAAAACAGGCAATAATGGACAGACACCCACAACAAATTAAACGGACGCGTCAGGATCTGAAACGTCGCGAGCGTAATATTCGTAATCTCTCAGAGATGAAAACTTTGATGAAAAAAGTCATGGATTCAACAGACTTGAAAACGGCAGAACCGGTGTACAAGGAAACAATCAGTTTTCTGGATAAAATGTCACATTCCGGGCTGATTCATAAAAATACTGCCGCCCGCCGCAAGGCTCAGATTACCCGTTATATCAATACACTCGCTTAATTTTTAGTCACTTGGTAATTGGGCGCCTCCTTCACGATCCTGACTTCATGAGGATGGCTCTCCTTTATCCCTGAAGACGACATCTGTACGAATTCAGCTTTCGCCGGGAATTCATCAATTGTCGCGGCTCCGCAATATCCCATACTGGAGCGAATACCTCCAACGATCTGGTGTATTGTCTGGCGAACCGAACCGCGATAGGGAACCATACCTTCGATTCCCTCCGGAACCAGTTTTGTCGCTTCGGTACCCTCCTGGAAGTAGCGGTCTCCGCTCCCTTCTCTCATCGCGGCCAATGATCCCATGCCGCGATAGGCTTTATACTGTCGACCTTCATACAGAATCGTTTCCCCCGGGCTTTCGTCCATTCCAGCCAGAAGATTCCCCAGCATAATAGTTTTGGCTCCGGCAGCAAGACATTTTGCAGCATCTCCACTATATCGAATCCCTCCATCGGCAATGACGGGGATATCATTTTTGGATGCTTCTTCCACTGCATCTAAAATAGCCGTCAATTGAGGTACGCCCACACCGGCGATAATGCGGGTTGTGCAACTGGCGCCGGCTCCAATACCGACTTTTACTGCATCAACGCCTACATCGATTAAAGCTCGGGTACCCGGTCCGGTAGCCACATTCCCGGCAATTACGCTGACTTCGTTAACGGCGGATTTTATTTTTGATATTGTTTTCAATACGCCGGCTGAATGTCCATGCGCCGTATCGATGATGATCACATCGACGGCAGTTCGGGCCAATTCCTGTGCACGCTCGAGCGCATCTTCGCCGACTCCGACGGCGGCACCAACCCGTAACCGTCCGTTCTTGTCCTTAGCCGCATCCGGAAACATTTCTTTTTTTTGGATATCCTTAACCGTAATTAATCCTGATAGTCGGCCACCGTCGTCAACCACAAGCAGTTTTTCGATGCGATGTTTTTGCAGGATTTCCTTGGCCTTTTCCAACGTTGTTCCGATCGGTACGGTCACTAAATGATCACTGGTCATACATTCCTTCACCGGTAAACTCAGATTAGTCTCAAATCGAATATCACGATTGGTTATAATACCTACCAGTTTTTTCCCATCCACTACCGGAAGACCGCTGATATGGTAGTGGGACATAGTTGTTTTTGCATCGCGAATGGTTTTCCGGACGTCCAGGGTGATCGGATTCATAATCATCCCACTTTCGGAACGTTTCACCCGGTCAACCATCCGGACCTGATCCTGAATGGATAAGTTCTTGTGAATGACACCCAGTCCACCTTCCCGGGCCACGGCAATCGCCATCTTGGTTTCGGTTACCGTATCCATCGCCGCGCTCAGGATAGGAATATTCAGTTGAATATCACGAGTAAGCCGGGTGCGAATGTTCACATCCCGGGGAAGTACGGATGACGCCTGAGGAACAAGCAGAACATCATCGAAAGTAAATGCCGATCGAAATTTTTTAACCACGGTTACTCCAGGGTTACATATTTTTGAATCATAGCGATCAGACTCCCTTGAGAGATCAAATCATTTAATATACGGATATCATAAGCTACCGGATAATCGCCAACCGTATAGCGTAGAAACCGTTTCAGGTAAGCCAGGATGGGACGGACACCCTTGCCCGGTTTCAGTCCGGAATGAAACAGTATAATAGAGCGCGTATTTACCAGTAATTCAATCGCCAGTATCCGGGAGACATTGGCAGTGATCTCCAACGTTTTGCGTGCAGCCCAGGGTGCCATACTTACATAGTCTTCCTGGCCGCCTGAAGTCGGTATGGAATCGACACTGGCCGGATGGCATAAGGTTTTATTTTCGGATACCAGAGCTGCCGCGGTAACATGCGCAATCATCGCACCTGACTCCAATCCGGGATTATTGGCGATAAACGGAGGGATTTTGTCGCCAATTCCCTTCATGAAATAATGAATCCGACGTTCGGCTATACCGCCGATTTCACTAATCGCAATCGATAATAAATCCATCGCCTGGGCAATAAACTCACCGTGAAAATGACCGGAAGTAGCCACCCGGTTATCGGGTAAAATCAACGGATTATCACTGACGCTGTTAAGCTCGTCTTCCACAATCCGTTTCGCGTTGACAAACATTTCACGCGAGGCTCCATGTACGTGAGGCATACACCGAAGACTGTATGGATCCTGTACGCGATTGCAATCTTCATGGGAAGCGACAATTTCACTGCCTTCCAGCAGGTTCCAGATATTGCGTGCCACCTGCCGTTGACCGGGATGTTTTTTTAGCTGATGAACTTTCGGATCAAAAACGTTGCGGGTCGATAAACTGGCATCAACCGAAAGAGCTCCGATTAAATCGGCATGATTGATCAGATTCTCCGCTTCCAGAATGGCCTGGATAGCCAGGGCGGTGGATACTTGCGTTCCGTTGATCAGACTCAATCCTTCTTTGGACTGTAAGACCAGCGGTTCCATTCCAACTTCCCGCATGGCGACCATTCCGGGAATTATACGGTCCTGAAAATGTACGTCGCCTTCACCGATCAGGGCCAAGGCCAGATGAGCCATGGGCGCCAAATCCCCACTGGCTCCCACGGAACCTTTCATTGGGATCACCGGGAGAATATCATACTTCAGAAAACGTGCTATGTGTTCGACAACCTGGAATCGAATTCCGCTGACCCCTTTTGAAAAGGTGAGTAATTTTAAAAATAACACGATTCTGGTCAGCGGGAGCGAAAAGGGGTCACCTACTCCCGCGGCATGACTGCGAACAAGATTTAATTGAAGCTTCACTTGTTCTTCGGGACTGATCCGGATCTGACTAAGATTTCCAAATCCGGTATTGACCCCGTATATTTTTATATCCTGACTCAGAATCGATTGAAATCGTTTATGGCAATCCGTGATTTTCGCCCGAACTTCAGATTGGATCCGTACCTGAACCGGT
Source organism: FCB group bacterium (assembly GCA_013152835.1). Taxonomy (GTDB): domain Bacteria; phylum Fidelibacterota; class Marinisomatia; order Marinisomatales; family J089; genus J089. The sequence continues at coordinate 7,156 of JAADFQ010000201.1, read as the reverse complement.
CCGGAAAAAAAAGGGCGGAAATCATGGACGGAATAGGTGCGATCGGAAAGGGTAAGAATTGACATAATGAAATTTACCCTGTCAACGAAACGTATATCAAGCGGACTGGAGGTCAATCAGGAAAATTGATTCAATCCTTCCATCAGCGACATCCGAACGGGAATAGCATCCATGAAATGCGAACCATAACGCTTTGTTACAATACGATCGTCGAGTACAACGAAGATTCCTTCATCGTGTGAAGTGCGGATCAGGCGGCCGAATCCCTGTCTGAGTTTTATGACGCATTCGGGCACACTAAACTCCATGAACGGATTTCCTCCCCGCTCCGAAATAGAAGCGGAATAGGCTCTTACAATGGGCTCGGTGGGGACATCAAAAGGCAATTTGGTAATTACCAGGATCTCCAGGAGTTCACCGGGTAAATCCACACCCTCCCAAAAGGCGCTGGTTCCCAGTAAAATCCCGTTTTCCGACTGATGCATGCCGCGGAGAATGGCCCAGCGGCTGGTACCATAGACCTGGGCAAAAATGGGAAGTTCGCTACCTCCCGGATATTTCCTGAGTATTCGATAGGTGCTGTCCAAAAGCCGATAGGATGTAAATAGAACCATCATCCGGCGATTATACTTGCTATGGAGATTAAAAATTACTTCCGCGATTGCTTTGGGATCATTATTAATGGACGGTGGTCCTGCATATTGTAAGTAGGTTACCTGATCATCGTAGTGAAAAGGACTGGGAAATTCGGCTGTCCTGATTGTTTCCGATCTGGAGGGACCCAAACCAATTCTATTCAGGAAATAATGAAATTGATCATCGACACGGAGCGTAGCCGAAGTCAGAACGCAGTAATCGAGTTTGGAGAAGAAATTGGAATACAAATCTTCGGCCAGGTCAACAGGCGAACCATGGATCGATAAATAAAGGGTAGCATTTCGATCATTCTGTTTATAGGAGCCCTCCTGCCAATACACCCATCCGGATTGCGGATCCCGGGTTAATATGGATAGCGTTTCCTCTAATTTCTTAACCAAGTCCAGACGTTGTTCAAAAGCCGGATGAATTTCAGGATACTCATCACGTCCCGGGTCCTTTTCTAATAATCCATTGATCCATTTTTGAAGAATCTCCTGTAACTGATTCAGGGATGCTTCAAAAGCAGTTAATTCGCTGTGTACATTCCCATATTCTTCCGCCAGATTCGGAAGAATTGTCTTAATCGTGTAGGGATCTGAAGGACTGTATCGGTCAGTGGAATGGACTTCCAGGGACTCAAAGAAACGGTTTACGGCTGATGTTCCGTTTCTGATTTCGGTAACCAACGCCTTATAAATATCATTGAATTCTGCATGCAATTTTACGAATGGTTTGATTTGATCATTCCATCGTTTATTCGTATCCGTGGTGGGATCCAGCATTTGCAAAATAGTACTGACATAGAATAAATCCAATTTTCTGGATAACTGTCCGTACGCCGTCGGAATCAGGTTATGCGCTTCATCAATGATAACCGTGTCATATTGTGGCAGCAGGCCGGGATTATTCATCTCAGAAAGAAGCAGTGCATGATTAACAATAATCAGGTTCGCCTCGAAGGTTGTGCGCCGTAACTTTCCGAAAAAGCAACCGTGATGATGTTGGCATAAATTGGTCGTACAAAACCCGGGCTCGCTTTGAATCATGGAGGCCAGGCGTCCCGGGCGACTGCCCCAGAACCCATTGCATTCCTGAAGATCACCGGTTTCGGTCCAGTCCAGCCATACAACTAAAGGGAGCAGGCACTCGGTTTCATTTCTTGACAGGATTCGGCTGCCATCGCGAATAACCCAATCCAGACGTGTCAGACAAATATAATTACTCCGCCCCTTCAATTTTACGGCTTTTACCGGGGTTTGGATTGCATCGGCTAACTGGGGCAGATCCTTATGAAAAAGTTGATCCTGCAAATGTTTGGTATAACATGAAATCACGACAGGAACTTCTCCGCCACTTTCATGCGCTTTCTGTAATGCCGGAAGCAGATAGGCCATGGATTTTCCCAGCCCGGTACCTGCTTCAGCAATACCGAATTCCGGTGTACCGGTAATTGTTTTGGACACGAAATCCGAAAACCGAACCTGATCCGGTCGATCTTCAAACCGATCCATCGATTGCGCCAGATAACCATCGGGTCCGAACACATCACTTGCATTGAGTCCGGTAATATCCGTCTCGCCTTCGTAAAAAAAAGTATTATTCATCATGTGATGGTCGCGACGTGGTGGAATCAATCCACTTTTGGCTTTTCCCTTGCGGACAAGCTCCCGGGCCAAGGCTGAATATAATTCATGGTTAGCAAAATCCCCCGGCTTCAGGATTTCCAATATTCGCGTAATGATCGCGAGTCGGTACGAAGCGGCCTCTTCAACCAACTCCAGAAAAATAGCTCCACAATTCTCCGTATCTTTTTCGGCACGATGAGAACCTTCCGCGGATAAGCCGTAATATTCCGAAACCGTACCCAGATTAAAAGCCGGCAAATCGAATAAAAAGGTCCGTGCCAGAGACAGCGTATCGTAGCGTGGATTCGCAACTTCCGGTTGATCATATCTTCTTCGCAGGGCTGTGAGAAATGACCAGTCAAAGGAAATATTGTGCGCAACCAAAGGATGATCACCCAGGAATTCCTGAAATTCATCAACCAGATCTTCTTCGTTAGGAGATTGGGCAACCATTTTATTGGAGATTCCGGTGATATCCGTAATCATTGAACTAATCGGAAAACCGGGATTCACCAGAGTTACAAATTTATCCGCAACTTTTCCGTTCACATATTTTAAAGCGGCAATTTCAATCAGGCGATCCGTTTCCGGAGACAGACCTGTCGTTTCAAAATCGAATACAACAAAGGTTTGAAGACCTAATGCGGTCAATAATTCAGATTCTGGCATCATATTCCTGTAAATAATCGCGCTACATCTATCAATAGCGATGGTTTAGCCCGAAGGGCCGTGGAAAATATTTTGAACAGAGATAAATCCGATTCAGGGACGGCGGACAATCGATGGGCTATCGCGTTTAATTCGTCATCTTTAAAGCGATAGATCGATTCTTTCAGACGGTACAGACGCTCGTGATTTTTCCCGCCAACGGAGGCCCATGCTTTTGAATAGGAATTCAGTCGATCCCGGGTCGGATTCTCGTTCGCTATCAGTATTTTGGAAGCAGTTTCGGCGGCCAACAGTCCGCTCCGCATGCCCGAGATGATACCTCCGCCGGTGAGCGGATTTACCGTATGGGCTGCATCACCAACCAACATGAGACCATCCGTTACCATTGGTACGACTGTCCTGGCCACGGGTACACCTCCGGCCACCGTACTTAAAACCGAACCCTGAGGATATTTATCGGCAATAAACGCTTCCAGAAATGATCGTGCCGAGCGGCCCTTTTTCGCCTCGGTTCCATTGATTGCGAGGCCGATATTCGCCATGTGTTTCCCTTTTGGAAACACCCAAAGATACCCACCGGGCGCCCAATGCGTTGACAAGTAAAAATCAAATATATTACTACTTACGTCGATTCCGGAAACCGTTTTCTGAAGTCCGGATTCAATATCTTTCAATTTGAGCTGAGTCCTGATCCCGGCCCAGCGGCCTACACGGCTTTCGACACCGTCAGCGCCAATCACGAGTTTCGCCTGCACCTCAAAAGGTTCATTCAAATAAAGTCCCCGGACTCCGGTAACAAAATCATCCCGGAATAGAAGTCCATGAACATACGTCTTGGTAAATACCCGGGCGCCGGCCTCGGCTGCAAATCGCGCTAAATCCAGATCAAAGATTCGCCGGTCCAGAATATAGCCGATTTCTTTAAGCGGAAATTCGATGATGGTTTCATCAGGAGCGATCATCCGCATCCGGTCAATCGTAGATCGAATCCAGCGTGAATCCGGTTCATGGAAAATCCGGAGGCCGGCATCACTCACCGCCTCTCCGCAGCGAACCGGTACACCAATGTCCCGATCCTTTTCCAGAATGATTACATCCAATCCGGACTGCGCCGCATGCAACGCAAACGTCGATCCGGCCGGTCCCCCGCCAACTACTACAATATCAGTCTGTTGGGGAATCATCGCTACTCAACACTTCCAGGGGGCAGACATAAACGCAAAGATTGCAATCAATACAGGTTTCTTCATCGATTTCAATGTCCGCTTCCCTGATTTCGATACAGTCCGGAGGACAGACACTGACACACGCGCCACAGAAATCGCAGGTATTATCGGCAATTGTAATCATGAGTTTTATACGGGAGGATCGTCGTGATCCACACCGAATGAGGGATGGATTATCCCCAGACGGAAATAATAGAAATGCCTTAACAGATAAAACAACGTAATGGCTGCTACGAAAAACCAGGCTTCCCGGGAAGCGATAAAACCGGCAAAAATAAATGCCGGATAAAAACGCAACCGCTGAACATGCCGGACATGATTATCAAAAAAAGCGACAATATAAAACGGCAGGGCCACGACGGCCGCCGTGCTCAATACCGGATCGTCCCGCATTATACCCAAAACCATCGAAATGATCAATAGAATTGCTCCGGAGATAACAATCCGTAAACGAAATTGTGGGTCTGGAATACGCTTTTTCCCCGATTCCTGGTCTGTGACAATCGGAATCGTAAAAACCAAGGCAATCGCTGTATAACTCAGAAGATAGGTAATACTTATCCATAAACCCTGTAGCGAGGGAAAAAACCAACCAGAGAGAAAGATCAATTCTGCAACTACCAACTGCGGTACAATTAATTTGATATCCGGAGTTAACTTCGGAAAATTAAACCAGTCCTTTGACCGGAGAAATATCACGTAGATCAGTGTCCAGATCGTCAGACCGGACAGGCCCGGAAGCCAGCGGGAAAAATCCCAGAAGGTAAACCGATCGATGGAACCAGCGTGGGCGCTGATACCGGCAGTATATAATGTCCAGACAACAAACCACATCAGGGGATTGCAATCATCAAATCTATCCAGTGATTTAGCCAGATTAAATAAGCGTTCATGACGGGGCGTTCCCACAGGGGCTAAACGTTGTGCAATCATAGCTCTTTAAAGTTTGATGACTCCAATGGAATACAGGAAAACAATGAAAATCATGACTGGTGCTAAATATTTAAGCACGGTTAACCAGCCCTCGGAAATTTGATGATGTTCTTTGAACCAACGGGATGCACCGGTTTTTACAGCCCGTATGGCCCGATCCGAGCCCCAAATCCAGGCCACAAAGATGGAAATGAGCAAACCACCCAAGGGAAGCAGAATATTGGCTGCCAGGTAATCAACGGTATCAAAAAAGTTTAATCCAAAAAAGTGAACATTGGACATCAGATTATACGATAAAGCCGAAGGAACACCGATCAGGAATACAACCGTTCCCATGGTCAATACGGCTTTGTGCCGTGGCCACTCCCGTTCATCTACAAAATAGGCAACAATGACCTCCAAAAGTGAGATAGCGGAACTTAGCGCGGCCAGAAAGAGCAGGATGAAAAACAGAATTGAAAATATGTAACCACCGGGCATTTTCGCAAAAACAACCGGCAGCGTCTGGAAAATCAGCCCCGGGCCGACGGCTGGGTCCAATCCTGCGGAAAACACGGCCGTAAAAATGGCAATACCGGCCAATAGAGCAATGATCGTATCCAGAGCAACGATTTGAAGGGATGAATTGGGAATATTATCCTTGGAAGACATATAACTCCCATAAGTCATCATCGCTCCCATTCCCAAACTCAGCGTGAAGAACGCATGACCCAAGGCCACTAAAACCGAATTCCCGGAAATCTTACTCCAGTCAGCCACCCATAAAAAGGCTAATCCTTTGCTGGAGCCGGGAAGTGTTACCCCTCGAATGACAAGGATGATCAGGATACCGAATAAAACCGGCATCATAATTTTACTTCCCAATTCAATCCCGCCTTTTACGCCGGCATAAACAACCCCCATGGTAATTGCCGAAAATAGAAAATGGTAACCTAAAATCCAGGCCGGTGTTCCTACAAGTTGATTAAAATGCTCGCCGGCCATTTGCGGTGTTGTATATTGATAAAAAGAACCTTTCACCGCTTCCACGACATATCCCAGGGCCCATCCGGCAACCACGCTGTAATAGGATAGAATTAAGAATCCGGCAATGACCCCCAGACCTCCTACGCCGACCCAGAATTTTGAATTATTCAGCGCCCGGAAGGCGCCGACAGGATTACGCTGAGTAGCCCGGCCCATCAGTATTTCGGCCATCAAAACCGGTAATCCGATTACGGCAATACAGATGAGATATATAAAAACGAAGGCCGCACCACCATTTTCACCGGCGATGTATGGAAATTTCCAAATATTGCCCAGACCGATCGCTGAGCCGGCAGCCGCCATAATAAAGCCTAAATGTGAGCCCCAGGATTCTCTCTTCTTCATAAATCTTGCTCTCTATCGTTTTCTGATTCCGTGTTCGTTTTTTCGATGGGCACATCCATTACCTGGTGGAACGTAGAAAGATGTGCATCGACAACCGCATCTAACAGACCATAAATGTAAATAAATCCAACCCACCAAGCATATTTATTTCTTTTCTCCAGGTATCGATGTCTGGGTAATGGAGCATCCGAAGTAAAGTTCCGGTAACTCAGTCGGTTTGCGTTAAATCGCCAGACCGCCGCCACCTCCAGACCGGCGATGAGTCCGGCTTTCAGGAAATGTTCGGTATAGATCTGTCCCATTCCCGGGAAGATAAGTGCCCGCTTAGCTGCCATCATGGGATTTTTCACTCCCGATGAATCCGATTCCTGAGCGGACAGGAGTGACAAAAGTATAAATAGAATCGCAAGGTTATTCCGCATGGTCCCGTGGATCGGCATCCCAGTTCCCGATTACCGGTTGTGCATGGGGATGGATAGATATCTCAAGATGACGGCGTTCATCCGGTAAAACTTCGCCGTCCAGATGAAGAGGAATAGATCGCGGACTATCAATGATTATTTTTTTCGCCCGGTACGTTTTTACTTCTTCAAGTTCGGTAATCGTTCCGTTCAATAACCGGTAAAAATTAATGATGATCGTCCAGCGGGAGATTTTTTTAATGTAGGAGACATCAAAGACACCATCGTCCAA
>JAADFQ010000200.1 GCA_013152835.1 FCB group bacterium | reverse complement strand
AAACCCGGCCTATCTTCTTCTTGACCTCTCAGGTCGCCTGTCAAAAGGTCCGGTGACGATATCATTTGCCCTGAATAATATCCTGAATACGCTTTACTCTACGTATGGTTATGACTATGAATGGGAAGGGCTTCAAACCGTGTTCTGGCCTGGAGCGACCCGTAATGGTATGGTCGAATTATCAGTATCACTCTGATTAAAAGTCTTCACCTACGGATTCATCATTTCCATTTCTGGGGGAGCGTTTCTGGCGGTAGTTATGGAAATTGTACGTCAAGGTAGCTACGACGACCGGTGCATCACGATTCATCAAACTATAGGAATAAAAATTTTCCCCTTCAGATGTGGTTTCCCACCGTGATGTTTGGAACAGATCATTGATTTGTACCGTCAGCGACAATTTTTTATCCATGAATTTTTGTCGGATGGCCAAGCTGGTAATGGAATTGCCTGATCGCTTCCCCTGTGAAGTCACCGTCGGACTATTGTACCGCCCGCTTAATTGAATCCTTGTGTTTGATCCCAGAATAAAGGTGTTATTTATTCTTAGCGACCAGTTGGAACTGGATGTGACCGGTAGGTTGAATTCTGAATCCGGAGTGAGTGTATAGGTATACACATTTGTTGTCAGGTTCAAATTCCACCATTTCCAATGTCGCAGGGACAGCATGGCTTCTACCCCAACCGATTCGGACGTTCCTGCATTTTGATATTGGTGAAAAATAATATCGGTAGTGTCCTGGTAGACGGATCGAAATTCCTCAATTACGTTGAATCGCCGACGATAATACCCCTCCAAAGACAGGACAGATTTGTTCATGGACCGCTGAATACTGGTTTCGTAAGAATCAATATATTCCGGGAGTAATCCGGCATTGCCTTCGCGAACATTGCGATCATCAGTCCAGGTCATGAAAGGCTCCAGATACCAACCCCGTGGGCGGTTGATACGCCGTGAATAGCTACCCATGATTTGCAGGACAGGGGAAATATTCCAGGAGGAATGGACTGACGGAAACAAGTCCCAACGATCGATGGTGTATGTGTCACCGGCGTCCGTGACGGAAATTGTCCGGCCCGTGTATTCTTCGCGAAGGCCGATTTGTATACTCAAGTGATCATTTTCCTTTGCTAGAATACTGTATAATGACTGGATGTTTCGGGAATAGGATACATCATGAGCATAAGCATCCAGATCAATAAAACTTTCCATCAATGTATCATAATTTGCAAACGTGGTTATATCCTGACTTTTTCCCATGCGTAATTGATATCCGCCTTCGAAACGCGACGTTTCCGAAAAAGGGAAAATATAGTTTAATTGGATGCGGCTGTGGTGATTAGGACCTTTTTCCGTGGTTCGTTGACCGGAAAATATTTCATTGCCTGGATTCAGCGATTTTGTAATGGCCAACTCATCACCGTCAAACTGACGATAATTGTACTGGAGGGACACTTCATGTCCTTTTTTACTGAAATGATGTAAATAGTCACCGGTGGCTGATAGAAAAAGACCGCTCCGCTCCCATGAACTGGAATTAGAGTAGTTGGCCCAATCAATATTGAGTGGAGAATCGATAGTGAAATTTTGCTCCGATCCCCGACTCATTTCAAAAAGTCCGCTACGGAAGGACAGGGTCAGGTTATCCTGTTCGGTGATGGGCCAATCCCATTCACCCTTAACGCTGGTGAATTGCCGCTGGAAATCCGACGTACCAGTGGAAAGAACCGACGTGGTTTGATTACTCAGAGTTGTTCTGTTTTCCGTTTCTATTGTTCCCGGATGGGTCCGTCGGTCCAAATTCGCTCCCAGGGAAAACGTACCCCAGGTGCTCCGGTATCCTAACAGGAAATCACCTCCATACTGATCGTAAGAGCCACGGTTGGAATTGAACAAACCGCTGATACCTTCCAGCCGGTTTTTTCGGGTGATGACATTGATGATTCCCGTGATGCCATCCGGATCATATTTTGCCGATGGATTGGTAATGATTTCAATATTTTCGATTTCTGTAGCCGGAATCTGCTGAAGGGCTTCGCTGGCATCCAGTGCCGTAGGCCGATTATCGATTAAAACGGTGAAACTGGAGCTGCCCCTGAGTTGCACATTCCCATTAAAATCAACAGAAACAGAGGGGACATTTTCCAGAACATCCACGGCGCTCCCGGAAATTGATGTCAATTCCTGGCGAACATTGAGCACTTTTTTATCCAGCTTGTACTCAACGGCCGGTCGTCCAGTAGTAACGTTGACTTCCTGTCCCTGAAGCACGACTGGTTTTAGACGAATGGGTGCCAGGGTAAGATCGGCATGCCGGGGCCCGATCTTTATCGTATCGATCCACACGGCTTTGAAGCCGATAAATTTCACTTCCAGGATGAATCGACCGGGACGGGACAGATCCAACCGAAAACGTCCCCGGTTATCGGTAATAGTTCCGGTGATCAAACTGCTGTCTCGTTTGGAGAATAAGGTAATATTGGCATATTCCACCGGTTTGTCGGAATTGGCTTCCAGAACCGTTCCGCTGATTTTACCTGTGAAATTCATGTCTTCGGAACCGGGCCTTTCCGGTCTTGCCCCTGTCCATTGACTATAGCCGGTGGAAATGAGTGAGATAAACAATACACAAATGAACCATATTTGAATCCGTCGCATATGCTATTTTCGCGTCCTGTAATTGTGTTAAGAGTGGAGTGGAATTGTTAAACCGGTTAGATGGCTTAAAAACCAATAGGTTAAAACTAAAATATTTTTAATTCGCGAAGCATGGTTTCTTTGTATTGCGCATTTACAGATCATATCCGTCCAAAATAAAACATTTTCGACAGCACTGTCTGCAGATAGTCTGCCGTGTAAATTCATGTTGGTGAACCCATGAATGGTCTTCGGGAGTATCCTTCCTTCGATGTAATTTTATTCATGAATTCATCACCATCCAAACCCCGACGACTCTTCCTGATTGATGGGTACGCCATCTTGTACCGGGCGCATTTCGCCATGCCATGATTCGAAATCCGCTGATTACATCCAAAGGAATCCACACCAGCGCCTTGTATGGTTTCACGAATCATGTATTGAAATTAATTCGTGGTGAAAATCCCGAATATCTGGTGGCCGTATTCGATACCAGTAAAAAGACATTTCGCCATGAACGCTATCCCGAATACAAGGCAACGCGCCAGAAGATGCCGGAAGAACTGCAGAGCCAATTGCCGTATTTATGGAAAATATTGGAGGGTATGAAAATCCCAACCCTTTCGAAAGAGGGTTTTGAAGCAGATGATATTATCGGAACGCTGGCAAAACGGGAAGCCCGGGAAGGAATGGATGTCTATATTGTCAGCGGCGACAAGGATTTTATGCAATTGGTCACTGATCATATCCGGTTATATGCTCCCGGCGGTCGACGCATGGAAATGAAAATATACGGTCCCCGGGAAGTGGAGGAAAAATGGGGACTTCCGC
>JAADFQ010000199.1 GCA_013152835.1 FCB group bacterium | reverse complement strand
ATTACAACCCGTTAGCGATTTATTTATCCGCCACTACCCACGATTATCAAAATTAACGGGTAGTTTAGCTCTGGAAATTAATCGATTATCCTTTGGATATGGCGACCATCCCCTGATTTTCAATGAGTTTAATTATCAACGTCAAACGATGAAACATTTAGGGATTCTGGGACCAAACGGATCGGGGAAAACAACGCTGGCCTTGCTATTAATGGGTATTCTGCAGCCTGATTCCGGAACCATTACGCTGAAATTGAATTCATATTGTAAACCATGTTATATCGATCAATTCCCCGAACGAATGCTGGGTACCAATTCGGTAGAATCATGGGTCGATGAACTGATGGAAGCCAATTTATTATCCGTCGCCAATCTGGATATTATTAAATCCGTCCTTGATCAATTCCAGATTTCCTGGGAGCAAGCCCGTGAAAAACGAGCCGTGGATCTATCCTGGTCCGCATTACGAACCATTGTAATTGTTGTATTGTCCTATTCCGACTTTAATCCGCTGATTTTGGATGAACCAACCTTTGGATTGGGTTGGCGGCAGCGAGTAATTTTGCAACGCTTTTTATTGCGGAAAATGAGATCGAAACATTCGATTATTATTTCTCATGACCAAAAATTTATCCAGGCAACTTGTGATCAGGTTTTAACGTTGGACTCGAAGACCGATTCAAGGAAAGCTGTGCCAGAACCATATGTCGCGACCCGAAAAAATAAAAATTACTGATCCGACCCGGGTACTGACCCTGGCCAATATGGTTAGTCTTTTACGCGCCTTTATGGCGGTCCCGATTGTATATGCCATCGCGGGTAAAGCGCATTGGTCCATTATCCTCGGCTTGATTCTACTGGCGGTTGCCAGTGATGCGTTGGACGGCTATTTTGCCCGCCGGGCGCATGAAGTGACTCACCTGGGGAAATGGCTGGATCCCATCGCCGATTTTATTGTTGTGATTACCGTCGTTTTCCATATGGTTCTGAACGGAATGTTTCCCCTCTGGTTTTTTCTCTTTTATTTATTCCGAATTCTCTCGATAGCATTACCGGCTATTTATCTGATCAACCACACGTCTTTGATTCTCAGCGCCAACCTGTGGGGAAAATGGTTTATCGGATTCACGGCTCTGTCGGTAGCCTCATACATCTTTCATTATGACGGGATTACGCTGCTCCATATTCCCTTATTGATTATCACCCTGGCCCTGGGGATTATCAGTTGGTTGATTTATTTCCGGACCCTTGTCCAGGAATTTCGTAACCTGCCGTAATCCCTTCATCGAAAATATCGTTTATGGCTATACGAGCTAATCTTCGCGCTGCTTTGAAATCCACACGGGAATCCTTCGGGAAGGTATTTTCAATGGCCCGTCGTAATCGCCTGACATCCGACCAACTGGATGACCTGGAGGAAGGTATGTTACTTGCCGATATGGGGATGGAAACGGTTACACAAGTAATCGAAAATATTGAACGAAATAAAGGTAAAAATACCTGGGATGCCATTCGCTTACTTTTACATAAAAATTTGAAGGCAGGTGAATTCGATATCAGTGAATTGAAACCTCCTTTGGTCATTTTAGTTATTGGGGTTAACGGAACCGGTAAAACGACGACCTCGGCAAAATTGGCCCACTGGTTTCGCAAAACCGGTAATTCGGTGGTGCTGATCGGCGCCGATACATATCGCGCCGCTGCCATTCAACAACTGGAAATCTGGGCCAGGCGACTGGACATTCGATTAATTTCCAATCCCAAAACCAAGGATCCTTCATCGGTAGTGTACGACGGATTAAAGTCCGCCAGGCAAGCCGGGACGGATGTGGTAATTATTGATACGGCAGGACGATTGCACACCTCCCGGAATCTCATGGCCGAACTGGAAAAAATTGTTCGTGTAACCAGGACACATTTCCCGGAAATACAGGTAAAAACACTTCTGACGCTGGATGCAAACCTGGGTCAGAATTCAAATTCACAGACCAGGCAATTCCTGGAATATTTGGACATAGATGGGATCATCTTAACCAAAATGGATGGATCGGCAAAAGGGGGAATTATCTTCTCAATCACCCAAAATTATCATATACCAGTCTGGTTCATCGGGATTGGCGAACACCTGGAAGATTTGGAACCGTTCGTTGCCGATGTATTCCTGGACGGGCTTTTTGAAGAAGGTGTACTTGACCGGAAATAAGCGAAAAGTACATCTCGTTTCACTGGGATGTGCCAAAAACCTTGTCGACTCCGAAATCCTCACCGGAGGACTTAAGAAATCCGCTATTGCTCTGACTCAGGAACCGGACGATGCGGATATTATGATTATCAATACCTGTGGTTTTCTCGACCAGGCCAGGGAGGAATCCATCGACACAATTCTGGCGGCGGGAGAATGGAAACAACGGGAGAAAGCTCGTCAGTTGATCGTCATGGGTTGTTTATCCGAGCGGTATCCCGTGCAATTAAAAAAGGAATTACCGGAAGTTGATTATTTTTTCGGTTCCAGCGAGCATACCGAAATATTAAAATTACTCACGGGAAAAGATTATTCCCGAAATGATCCTATGTTTTTACGATCCCTATTGACGCCTTCCCACTATGCGTATGTAAAAATTGCCGAGGGCTGCGACAACGGATGTTCGTTTTGTTCCATCCCCCAAATGCGCGGTCTCCAGGTAAGTCGCCCGATGAATTCCATAATAACAGAAGTTGCTCAATTACAGGAGAACGGGGTGAAGGAATTCCTGATAATCGCTCAGGACACGACTTCCTACGGTTGGGACTTAACACCCAAAATATCGTTGAGTGATTTACTGGATGGTCTTGATCAGGTGTTATCGCCCACTTCCTGGCTCCGATTACACTATGCCCATCCGGCCCACCTATCACATAAAATCATTGACGCCCTGGCCCGAAACCGAGTTCTGGTGCCCTATCTGGATATTCCGGTCCAGCATGCCGCGGATTCAGTCCTGACCTCCATGCGACGAGGATTGAACCGGGAAGGTATTAAGCGGCGAATAAAATTATTACG
>JAADFQ010000198.1 GCA_013152835.1 FCB group bacterium | reverse complement strand
ATTGTACAATGAAGATGGTATCCGGTAATTCGATGCGATCCGGTACACGGGCATTCACCAATTCCAGGTTGTAATTGATATCCGGATCGCGGGGAGCAAATTGCCGTCCTTTTTCGTAGGCCCACACCGCTTTTCCCACGAAACCTAACCGATAGTAGGCATTTCCCAGGTTATAATAAAGGTCGGGATGTTCCAGCCCCTGGGAAAGCAGCGCTTCATACCCCTGGGCGGCCTCCGCATATCGTTCTTCCTGCATTGCCCGGTTGGCCATTGCAAACTGGCTTTCGGGTTTAGCAGTAGTACCCAACAAGATTCCGGATATTCCGGCAATGAGGAGTAACTTATTTATCCAGCGCATCAATCGCTCTCAATAAGGATTTTACTTCGTCAACGATGGTCCCTTGGACGTTCATCGCTTCCGGGGAATATTTTCCAGCATCGCATATTTTCAGGCGTTCCACCAATTGATCCACTACCGGCGATGATTTGGATTCAAATAACTGTCTTACCGTCAGAGGGTCCAGTTTATCCGTATGATGGCCGAATCGTTCCATGATATAGGTATAAACAATGGGTGGAATTTCCTCAAATGGTGAGCCGGTAATATGATCCAATTTTTTCAACGCCGTTTTCAGCGCTTTCCTGGCCAACCGGGAATATCGCGTCGCCTCGGATTTCACTTGTGATCGTCTGATAACGATCGGAGATACCCATAAGGCCAGGGCCAGGATATACAGGGTGACCACACGTCCCGGTATGGATCCCTTGCCCCGGGTAATCCACCGGGGATTTCCGGTATGGATGTAACGGATGTCTTTCCCCAGCAAGGTGATCTCCCGTTTCGTAAAATCGCCCTTGACTGATGTCATCTCATCGCCCGGATAAACCGTCAAAACGATGGGTTTTGCCGTCGCCTTTTTCCAGGATGAGGTTTGTAAATCAAAGTAAGGAACTTCAATCCGCGGAAGCTGCAGTTTACCGGCTTCCCGGGGAATCAGGATGTACTCCCATTTTATCGATCCTGAAATTCGATCCCGAAACGGATCTTTCTTGATCTCCGTCGTGGGTGGATAGACTTCCATATTGGGAGGAAAAGTGATCGTCGGAGCCGAGATTAAGGGCAGGTTTCCGGAACCGGTCAGAAGAACCCGGAAGGTAACGCCGTCATTCACGTTTAATGCCGTCGTATCCACGGAGGTCCGGACTTGGAAGGATCCCACCGCCCCGGTGAAATTGGCCGGTTGTCCGCTGGGATAAGGCTGGACATCAATGGTGAGGGGGTCGGTCCGCAAGACCTTGGTGGTCCGTTGCTGCCCGAAGGGATCAAACGAGTTGAAGAACGGATCATCCCAAATCCCACTGTTACGGCGACGTTTTTTCTTTACCGGCACCGAGCAACGAACCGTCATGGAGGGCAGGGATATGGATCCCGATTTGGTAGGAAACAGGGCCACGGTGTACAGGGTGGCGACTTTATAAGCTACGCCCTGGATAGCGGCATCACGGAAATCCGCTGTTTTCGGCACAAATAAATCTTCCGTCCAGAATCCGACAAAATCGGGAAATTGCAGTTGTTCAATCTGCAGATTGACCCGCGTATACAATTTGTAGGTAACGGTGATTTGTTCCCCCACCACAGCTTCCCGTTTATCTACATCCGCCTGCAGAAATAAATCCTGAGCACGATTCCCCGGTTGTTTCGGCCCCGCCGAAACGGTAATCTGGATCGGTCTCGTCTTATAATTCTTCCTCCCCAGACGCACATTCAGCGCCGGAACGGATAAGCGGCCGGTTCGATTCGGTGAGAAGGTCCAGGAAATACTTTTGGTACTGGTCATTTTCCCGTTGATCCAGGAAATATTGGTAGAGGACGCGGGACCGGAAATCAGGGTGAAGTTTCTTTGCAGGGGACTCACATCCACCACCGGATCATCATCAGAATCATCCGCCTGGACAGTCAGGGTAAAGACTTCTCCTTTGGCAATGTGATTCGTGTTAACCGTGGCTTTGACGGTTTGACCGGAGGTTGTCGCAACCAGGCCGAGGAAAATGAGGAAGAATAATTTTCGGAGGATCATTGGTACCGCTAATTTACCAATCTTTTTCCAATTTTCGTGACCGCGCCCGAACTTCTTTACGCCGTTTATTGATTTTTTCCTCCTGTTTCAGGGCATCCAGAATGGCGGCAGCGCTGGCTTTGTTCTGATCCGTCCCGGAGGAATCGGCCTGCATCGGCTGGGGCGTCTGCGTAGAATCGGCGGATTCCGATTTCTGCTGATCCTGCTTTTGTCCGGATTGATCATCCGATTTCGGCTGTTGCTGATTCTGCTGGTCCTGTTGGTCCTGTTTCTCCCCCGATTGCGATTTATCCTTTGAATCCGATTTTTGTTGATCCTGCTTCGATTGCTGATCCTGGTCTTTTTTATCCGAATCCTTGGATTGATCCCCCTTCTGGTTTTCTTGAGACTGGGATGAGGACTGATACTTCAATAATTCGTAATTAATTTTGGCATCCATATCCCCCGGATTCAATTCCAATGCTTTCCGGTAAAAAGCCAGACTTTCATCATACCGCTGCTGTTGATATAGTGCATTCCCCATATTGTAATAGGCCCGTGCTTTCAAATCCGAGTCAGCCGAATTGAGGGCGCGATCAAAGGCTTCCATCGCCGTCTCAATATCACCCTGTTTATACACGGTGACACCGTAACCGTACATGGCCTCCGGATTTTCTCCCTTTTTCAACGCCGCTTCATAATACTTTCGTGCCGCCTCATAATTACCGGAGCGATAGGCTTCCAGTCCCTTATCCGTATCGGCGCCGAAAATAAGCGACACCAGACTCAAACCAATGATGAACCTAACCATGAAACCGTCTCCATTGGGTTGTTCCGGATGTGGGAAGCGCCAGGGCAAGGATCAAAAGCAGGAGCGAGGAAAAGGCGAATCCGCGGTAGCGATTTTCATATTCCGAAAAGACATGTGTGCTGATGGTCTCCTTTTCCATGGAATCGATGGCATTGAGCAATTTACGGTAATTGGCC
>JAADFQ010000197.1 GCA_013152835.1 FCB group bacterium | reverse complement strand
CTTCATTACGGCATTTCTATATACGATTGGCGTGTCCTGGTATTATTTTATCATTAAAGAATACGAATCGCGGGAAGATGATGACCAGCCGGAAGTCGTGGGTGTCATGATCCATGATTGAAGATTCAGCACGTGGAATGTATCAGCGCCGCGACCGACAGATGCGGGATGGATTCATTATACGATATGATCGCTTTATCGGTGGGAAGGACCGCCACCTGGTAACCCTTTGATTCCAATTCGGTGATCAGAGCTTCCGGGACACGAAGGCGGTTCAATCGTCCTTTGGATAAAATAATGCGTTGAATCGGCGTTTCCAGGCATTCCTGAAGGTCAGACAATTGAATTCCCGGTGAGTGACGAGTCCCTGTTTCATTCCAGTCCCACTCCCGGGCGTGTCCGGGCCAGAGTTTCACATCTTTGAATTGACGCCCGTCCTCCAACCGGATCATTCCCCAGCGGTGGGATTGAATTCGGAGTGATTTTGCGGAAGTCATGGAGATCCGTTTTCCAAAGGGATTGACGTAGAGTTTTCCAGAATAAATTCGGTGACCAGAGAATTGGGTACTTTTTCCAGAACGGAAGCCGGTTGATCATTCTGTTTTTGCTGGATCGATTTTGCCTCTGGGGTTTGCAATTCCGGAACGGGAACCGGTACGTATTTGCCGGAATGGGCCAGTACATAGACCGGGCGTCGATATTCCTTGGCCAGCAATGCCAGATTCAGGGAACCGATTTTATTGGTGAAATGGGAAGTTCCCAGGCTATCCGCTCCCAGGATTACCCAATCGATACGGGAGAATACCTGACCGATATCGGTGTCCGGTATCAAGCGAACGGAATAGCCGGCGTGGGCCAGTTCACGGGCCTGGAGCCGTCCTTCCATTCCCGGAGAGGATTCCGTTTGCCAGATGAATCCGGGGCGGCTCTCGCGCGGAAGTGAAGACAGGCAGGCGATGATGGTCGTACTGTGACTGTGAATTATGATCGCTTTATTTCTGATGCCCAGCGCTTCCAATCGTCGGGCCTGATATTCATAATTCCCGAATAGTGTTTTCTGAATCGCATCCAGCCGGGATAAACAGGTTGTTGTGGAGAAATTCTGTTCGCCCAGGGCGGAAATAATCTTTTCAATGGCGAAAACGACCAGTCTGAAGGATGAAAGCTGATCGGATAATCGGGACAGTTGATTCTGTAATTGTCTGGTTTCGGCTTCCGATGGTTTTGGATTACGATCGAAAAAGTCATATACAGCACGGAAGATCTGTTTCGTTAAAAAACCGGAGCCGTGATCGTGATCTCCGGCGACGTGTTGCAGTGCTTGTTGGAATGGTTTCATTCGTAAAAAAAAGTGCCCGGGACTGGACTCGAACCAGCACGGTCTCGCAACCACTAGACCCTGAACCTAGCGTGTCTACCAATTCCACCACCCGGGCAAAGATTATTCGTTCCTTCCTGAAATCGCAAACGAAAGTATCCAGTCTTCAAAAAGCGGGCGAAATTAATCTTCGGGTTCAGCATTCTGCAAGGAATAACCTTGTTCGCCAAGAAGGGGAACATGTATTTTTTATGCTCAAATGATACCTGATATTCAGAATATTGCCACCAATCGGAAAGCCCGTCACGAATTTCATCTGTTTGATACGTATGAGGCCGGATTGGAACTCACCGGGAGCGAAGTGAAAAGTCTCCGGGAGGGTCGTGCCAATCTCAAGGATGCGTATGTAACGATTCGCAACGGATCGGCATTTATAGTTGGAGCCCACATTAGTCCCTATTCCCATACCGGATACAGCGGACATGATCCTGACCGGGACCGGCAACTATTGTTGAATAAACGGGAAATCAGAAAAATCAAACAGAAAACCGCTGAGAAGGGATTTACGGTTATTCCCCTGAAATTATATTTCAAAAAAGGATGGGCAAAAGTGGAAATTGCTGTCGCCAAAGGAAAACACACCTATGATAAACGGGAAGCGCGAAAATCAAGGGATATTGCCCGGGACACGGCGCGGGAAATGAGGAAATATTCATGACATTTTTACCGGTTAAGGAACAGTTGAAGTTAATTCGTCGCGGTGTGGAGGAAATTATCCCGGAAGCGGAATTAACGGATAAACTGTCATCAAGTATTGCGACTAACCAACCATTAAAAATTAAGCTGGGGTGTGATCCCAGCCGTCCCGATTTGCATATCGGTCATGCCGTGGTTTTACGGAAACTGCGTCATTTTCAGGAGCTGGGGCATCAGGCTATTTTGGTTATCGGTGACTTCACCGCCATGATTGGTGATCCTTCCGGGCGAAATAAAACTCGTCCGCCACTGGAATTAGAGGAGGCGCGTGAAAATGCCAAAACCTATGTGGAACAGGCCAGCGCTATCCTCGATGTGAAAAAATTGAAAATCGTGTACAATTCCGACTGGTTGAATGCCATGAATTTCAAGGACGTGATTCAACTGGCCAGCCGGTACACGGTGGCGCGAATGATGGAACGGGACGACTTTACCAACCGGTTTGGCAACAATATACCGATTGCCATCCATGAATTCCTTTATCCTTTGGCGCAGGGCATGGATTCGGTGGAATTGCAGGCTGACGTGGAACTGGGTGGTACAGATCAGAAGTTTAATCTCCTCGTGGGCCGTGATTTACAAAGGGAATACGGACAGAAACCCCAGGTTATTGTAACGTTGCCGCTGTTGGAAGGGACCGACGGGGTGGAAAAAATGTCCAAATCCTACGGGAATCACATCGGGCTTCATGATTCACCCCGGGACATGTATGGGAAACTGCTTTCCATTCCGGACACCATGATTGAAAAATATTACCTTCTTGCGGTGGATGCGGATGAAGATTCCATGAAGATTATTCGGGAAAAATTATCCGATCCGAAAGTAAATCCCCGGGATGTGAAACGGGAACTGGCCCGGGATCTGGTCACACTATATTACGATGAAACGGCAGCGCAAGATGCGGAAGCAGAATTCGACCGGATATTCATCAAAAAGGACATTCCCGACGATATCCCGACGATTACCCTGAAAACTTCGATTCCCCTGGT
>JAADFQ010000196.1 GCA_013152835.1 FCB group bacterium | reverse complement strand
TTATTCAAAGGGCATTATTCTCGTCAACAAATGTTCGGAGGAGACTTCTCCCGCACGTGGGAGCAATGGGGATTTAAAGGGGAAGTAGCTTACATCCGGTCTCCTGATGTTCAGGGTATCGATATTTTTGAGACGAATCCCTATTTGGAATCGGTTATCGGCTTGGATTATATCTTTTCCGAATCGATGAATCTGAATGCCCAGTACGTGAATAAAACATTACTGAAGTATTCCAAAGCGGCGGAAGAACAACGGATTATCGATCAGGGATTTGCTTCCTATATAGATGCACCCGAAAGAATTACGCATTCCGTATCGGGACGAATCAGTTGGGATCCAATTCCCTATGTAACCGGTCAGATGATCACCGTGTATAATCTCAGAGATGGAGATAGTTTTATTTTGGCATTTGCTTCGTGGGAACCTCGGGATGCTGTTTCCATTACCCTGGGGAGCGTTTTGTTTTCCGGACCCTCATCGTCCGAATACGGGCGATTGGATAGGGAAGATCTGATTTTCCTGGAAATAAAACATTCCTTTTAAGTCCAATTAAAGAACTCTAATTTTTGAAAGGGGATGAAGGTCGTCATTCCGAATTTTTATCCAATACAGGTTTTGAACAGATGAAAACAGTCCATCGGATAGTCATAATAATTTTAGCTTTGATTGTGGCCGGAATTCTATTCTGGTCCCTGGATATCGCCGGTTCATACTATCTGGCGTCCAGCCTGGAACGGCCCCGTATGGAAGCCCACCAACTCTGGAAACCCGGAGGAATTTATGGACATGGTTTAGGTATTCTGGGCTCGGTCATGATACTTTTATTGTTGACCTATTCGGCGAGAAAACGTATTCGCAAGTTTCGGCGTTGGGGAAAATTGCCTTCCTGGTTGAATTATCATATTTTTCTGGGAATTACCGGTCCCTTACTCATCACCTTGCATACAACGTTTAAATTCGGGGGACTGGTTTCTATCTCATACTGGTCCATGATGGCAGTAATGCTGAGCGGATTTATCGGGCGCTATATCTATGTAAAAATACCGCGCAAAATCAATGGTGAAGAAATGTCGCGGAAAGAGATTGAAGCTCACAACGAAGAATTGAAACGGCAATTAACAGAAGAATTTCGGTTATCATCCGATCAGTTGGCGTTGATTGAACAGGTCGGTGGTGTGCATAAAATAAAACAGCGGGGGTTGTTTGGAATTTTTACTTTTTTCATCATGGACCTGTTTAACTGGCTGACTCTGAGGCGAATCAGTCATTTGGTTTTCAAATCGGCTTCGGTTCCCAAAGCAAGACTCCGGGAATTCCACCATTTATTAAGTCGACGAGTACGAAATTCACGAAGAATTGCTTTTCTTCAGGCGGCACAGAAATTATTCCATTATTGGCATGTGATTCATAAACCCTTTGCCTATACGATGATCGTTATCATGATTGTCCACGTAACGGTGGTCATAACTCTGGGGTATCGCTGGATTTATTAATGAGTTCGGAAAATTTATTGACCACTGTTATCGGACTCCTGATCCTGGTGGCCTTTTTAATACCCTATATAGTCAGTATGCGCAAGAAGGAAAGGCGGACCCGTGAACGTTTAAAGGAAAGCCAATCCAAAGGGCAAGCCAAAGCTCTGCTTCAACATCCGATTATTAATCAATCGGTCTGTATCGGTTGCGGCATTTGCGTCAGCAGTTGTCCGGAAGGGGATGTCCTGGGATTGATCAATGGAAAAGCGACCATCATTCACGGTTCTCACTGCGTGGGGCATGGTCTTTGTGCTGAAAACTGTCCCATTGGTGCTATACAGGTTGGTTTGGGTGATATCAGTGAACGGGAGGACATTCCCCGATTGAACGAGCGGTTCGAGACGAATATTACCGGAATCTATATTATCGGTGAATTGAGCGGAATGGCGCTTATACGGAATGCAATCAATCACGGGACTATCGCGATGAACGCGATATCCGAATCCCTCAAGGAAATGCCTGGCCTGGATACATCCGTGGCCATTATCGGCGCCGGACCTTCCGGCCTGGCTGCCGCATTAAGAGCCAAAGAGCTTGGTATTGATTTCAAGATTCTCGATCAGGATAAACCGGGAGGGACGATTCTCCAATATCCCCGGAAAAAATTGACCCTGGTGCAGCGGGTGACCATACCCCTTTACGGAGATTTAACAAAAGGTGAATACACGAAAGAAGAATTGTTAACTATTTGGGAAACGGTCATTCGTGACCAATCAATTCACCTGGAAACCGGATATAAACTTTTGGGTGTTGATAGACGGGAGAAGGGATTCCTGGTGAAAACTTCGCAAGGGGAGCTTACAGCGCAGAAAGTAGTCTTAGCTCTTGGGCGTCGCGGGACCCCGCGAAAATTGAATGTTCCCGGTGAAAACCAGGGAAAAGTCATGTATAAGCTCCTGGATGCCGAAACCTATAAAAACACGCGTATTCTGGTTGTGGGCGGGGGTGACAGCGCCATTGAAGCGGCAATCGGCCTGGCCAGCCAGGTCGGGAACCAGGTAACGATTTCATACCGGAAAGAAAATTTCTTTCGCCTGAAAGCCCGCAATGAAACCAATATTGAACGGTTTATCCGGGAAAAAAAGCTGGACGTCATCTTTTCGTCCACCGTGAGAGAGATCGGGCAAGAGGAGGTGATTCTTGGAAAGGGAGACGAAACCAGGATCGTTCCGAACGATTATGTTTTCATTTTCGCCGGTGGTGAACTACCCTTTCCGTTATTAGATTCGATTGGAATTGATTTTGGGAAAAAAATCCGTCCGAAAACCTGATTCGATGAAGAAACAACACATCATCATTATCCTTATGTTCATTCCCTGGCTTGTGTTCGGTCAATTCAGTCCCGGAAAATTATCCCGATATCATGCCGCCCTGGAAGGAACCAGCCAATGTGTCAAATGTCATGACATCGGGAAGAAAGAAGTTTCCGACGGTTGTCAGAAATGCCACACTCCTTTATTAGAGCGTATTGAGGCGAAAAAAGGATATCATGCCGATAAAGCGGATAAATGCCAGGAATGCCATTCCGATCATAATGGACGCGGTTTCGAACTGGTTTACTGGCCCAAGGATATTAAAAACTTTAATCATGACGAAACCGGATACACCTTGTCCGGTAAACATCGGGATGGAAAGTGCCGGGATTGTCATCAACAGAAACATATTGTGGATGCGGCCCTTCGGGACTGGGCCGGAGACCATCCTCAATTTCGGGTATTGGATCGGACCTTTTTAGGTCTGGGTACCGCCTGTCTGACTTGTCATGAGGATACCCATAAGGATGAAGTATCCGACGATTGTGCCCAATGCCATAATACGCTTGATTGGAAAAAAGCAGCCGATGAATTTGATCATAGCCGGGCTCGGTTTCTCCTTACCGGCGCTCACCGGAAGGTACGTTGCGGAAAATGTCATAAAATCCCCGATAATGCAAAAAAAGTATGGCAACTCACCGGCATGGCCTATGATCAATGCGGTCGTTGTCATGAAGATGTGCATAAAGGTTCTTACGGGTCTACCTGCGAGCGATGTCATACGACCGTCGATTGGAAAAAGGATCAAAAGCGCTTTGATCACAATGCCACAAAATATCCTTTAGCTGGTAAACATATCCCCGTAACCTGCAAGGATTGCCATACGCCTCAACGCCAGGGTACCTTACCCAAATTCGATGCGTGTACCCGTTGTCATGCCGATCAACATGACGGACAGTTTTTAAAGCGCGTCAGCGGAATAGAATGCTCGCAATGCCACACTGTATATGGGTTTAAACCCACGACATTCACTACATCCATGCATCAGGCGATACGATTTACGCTCGAGGGAGCCCACCGGGCCGTGCCCTGTATTGCCTGCCATAAACCTTATATGAAAAAAGATGGCAAGACGACTACGCGATTCACCTGGAGTGATTTGCACTGTACCACCTGCCATAAGGATGAGCATCGAAATCAATTTATGGCTCATTATAAAAATTCCTGTGACAAATGTCATACTGTCGTATCTTTCTCTCAGGTTAAGATTGATCATCAGGGAACTGCTTTCCCCCTGGATGGAAAGCATAAGAACGTATCTTGCGAAAAATGTCACCAGAAAGAAACCGACCCCGTGGGGGTTTTTAACCGTTATCATCCGGTACCACATCGCTGTGTCGATTGCCATTCCATTACTGATCAAATCCAATAATTGACTGCATGACAAATAAAAGGCAACCGGTTCATCAGCTTCTCGGAATCCTGTTCATGCTCGCAGGAATATCGCTGGGGCAACAACCGGGTATCGAGGTAAGCGGATTTGATTGCGGGGATTGCCACGGCGCGACCGGCTGGAATGTTCTGGAATTCTCCGGATTTTCCCACCAGTCAACCGGGTTTCCACTGGAGGGAGCCCATCGGGCCCAACCGTGTTACCAGTGCCATCAGGGAGTGACTCTGATCGAAAAGCACCAGTTTCAAACGGCGAATACCGAATGTACGTCTTGTCATTTGGATATTCATCAATCCACGCTTGGCGAAGAGTGTACATTTTGTCATGAATTCACCAGTTGGCAGGTTACGCAAAAAACATTTAACCATGAAACCACCCGATTTCCGTTGCAGGGCGCCCACCGTTCGATTGCCTGCGATGAATGCCATACCGAGAAACCAATGACAAAATTTAATTTTGTCGATACGGATTGTTTTGCCTGTCATAAGTCCGATTATGATCGCGCCCTGGAGCCTTCCCATGTTTTGGCTCGGTTCAACCGCGATTGTCAAATCTGCCATTCCGATCGGCGACCAGGATGGAGACCGTCTTTATTCAGCCATGCGGATACCGATTTTCCGCTTACCGGTGTTCATATGGTTACCGAGTGCGCTGATTGCCATCTTGAGGGTCAATTTAAGGGAACGCCAATAACCTGTCAGGATGCAATCTGCCATTTGGATGATTTTAATACCACTACGGCCCCGAACCACCTGACCTATGACTATCCGGAGGAGTATTGTGAAGAATGCCATGTGACTCTGGGATGGACCCCGTCTGATTACGAGCACACGATTGATTTCGCTTGCAGTTCTTGTCATATCCCCGATTTCCAACAGGCCTTAAATCCGGTCCATAATGTGGAAAACGGGTTTACCATCCAGTGTGAAGATTGTCACGATGGCGTAGAAACCTGGGCCGGAGCTCAGTTTGACCATGCCGGCGTCCAAGACGGAACTTGCGCTTCCTGTCATATAAGCAATTACAACGCCACAACAAATCCCAACCATACTACATTTGGATTTACGACCAATTGTTCACTCTGTCATGGTTCCACTCAGAGTTGGACATACAATGTTTCTTATGACCATAGTCAGAACAATTCGCCGCCCTGTGCCGATTGTCATTTGAGTGATTACTATGGCACTTCCACCTCCGCAAATCCGGATACTCCGGACCACCAGGGGCTGGGTTTATCTACTGATTGCACCATTTGTCATGGCATCCCGCCGACAGCGACCTGGACCGATGTTACGTTCAGTCATAGTTCCGTTAGTGCCATCCCTTGTGCAGATTGTCATTTAAATCAATACATCAATACAACCGATCCGGATCACAGTGCGAATAATTTTTCCACCGACTGTGAACTTTGTCACGGCTCTACCGTAGCCTGGCGAACCGATGTGAGTTTTGATCATTCCCTGATCGTGAACAATTCACCGCCCTGCGTGGATTGTCATTTACCTGAATACAATAACCTGCCCAATTCGACCTACCCCAATGCACCCGATCATGCGGATTTGGGGTTAACCACGGATTGTACGGTATGCCATAATTCAACCGCGGACTGGACCGATGTTACCTTCAGCCATGCGTCGGTTAGTAGCCTGCTCTGTGCCGACTGCCATTTGAACCAATACAACAACACGACGGACCCGGACCATGCCGCCTCCGGATTTACCATCGATTGTACACAATGTCATACCTCCACCACGGATTGGACGGCAGTAACCTTCGATCATAATCTGGTTACCGTTCCCTGTTCCGATTGTCACATGCCCGATTACAATAATACGGTGAATTCCACTAATCCGGATGTTCCCAATCATGTGGATTCCGGATTTACTACCGATTGTACCCAGTGCCATGCTTCTACCTCCGATTGGACCGATGTCAATTTCGATCACGCCAGCGTCACGGTTCCCTGTGCCGATTGCCATATGCCCGACTATAATAATCTGCCCAACACCACATATCCCAACGCACCGAATCATGCCGATTTAGGACTGTCTACGGACTGCTCGATTTGCCATAATTCTACGTCCGATTGGACCGATGTTACCTTCAGCCATGCCAGTGTATCGGCCATTCCCTGTGCCGATTGTCATCTGAACCAGTACAATAACACAACCGATCCGAATCATTCAGTTTCCGGATTCTCAACTGAATGCACACTGTGTCACGGATCCACTAATAGTTGGACCGAAAATGTCACGTTTGACCACACCAATATTTCTCAGCTATGTACTGACTGCCACCTGGAGGATTACAATTCGGCCACGAATCCCAATCATATTTCGCAGCAATATCCAACAACCTGTGAAGATTGTCATTCCACCGATGCCTGGACTCCCGCAACCTTTGATCATGATGGCGCCTGGTTTCCGATTTATTCCGGAAAACACGACAATGAATGGTCCACCTGTACGGCGGAATGTCATATTAATCCTGCGGATTACGATGTGTTTTCCTGCGGCCTGAACGGTGTCTGTCACGACCACGACCGAACCAGCATGGACAGTGAACATCTCGGCGAAGTGAGCGGTTATGTCTATGAAAGTAATGCCTGTTACGACTGTCATCCGAACGGAACGGAAGGTGATGATGGTGGCGATGATATTCGGGGTTGGCGGCGAACCGTGAAGAGAATACGGAAATAAAATGTCCGCTTCGGCAATTATCCTGATGCTGTTGTTGACCAGCTCCCCTCAGGGGGATCTGACGGATATTCCGTGCTCCCGATGTCATACACCGAATGCCTGGACGCCATTGGATCCTGTTCGTTCGTTTAACCATACGCGGGATACTCTATTCCCCTTAACCGGCCGCCACACGGAGGCGGATTGTATCCAATGTCATCCCGGTGAAACCGCCGAGGAGACTCATGCATTTGCGAAAGCACGGCCGGAATGCGGTAATTGTCATATGGACATTCATATGAATCAGATGGGATCGGAATGTGATCGTTGCCATAATACCAATGACTGGGATATGAGTCGCTGGACCCGAAACCATAGTCAAACTGTTTTGCCCCTGGATGGAATGCATGCTTCCCTGGAGTGCCGGGACTGTCACGGAATCAATTTTGATCGGTTAGTGGGTCAATTGTCCACCGATTGCGTTGTCTGCCATGAACAACAATTTAATGCCGCCCAGTTGGCAACAGATCATCCGGACAATCAGATGTGCCGTTTCTGTCATAATAGTCGCGCCTGGGTCCCGATCGATATGTCTTTACACGATTCGGGGTTTTTCCCGATTTACACCGGCTCTCATCGGGGAACCTGGTCCACCTGTACAGCCGAATGTCACATTGATCCGACTAATTACCAGATATTCTCTTGCGGGTTAAACGGTTTATGTCATGAGCATGATAAAAGTAGTATGGATAGTAAACACAGTGGTGAGGTAAGTAATTATGTGTATAACAGCGCCAGATGTTACGATTGCCATCCGGATGGACGCGGAGGAGATTAGATGAAATTTTCAGGACTTATTTTTAGTGTTTTTTTGCTGGCAACCGGATGGGCGCAGGAGCGGGTGGAAATCCGTGTTGACGGTAAAATCACCTATCTTACTACGGACCAGGTTTATATCGACGTGGGAACCGAGGCCGGAGTGGAAGAAGGCGATACACTGCACATCACCAGGGGATCGAACGAGATCGGACTTGCAGTGGTGAGCTATTTATCCCGGAAATCTTCCGTCTGCGAACCATTGGTGCCAACGGAAACGCTGCAACTGGGAGATCGTGTTCATTTGGAGAAAGTGAAACTGGTAACCATCGAGGAAGCAGGGGAAACACCGGCAACCGTGAAGTCTATAAAGCCGGTGAATAAAAAACTGGGCCTTTCTCAGATGGGGAATCTGTCGTTTCGTTATACGTATGGTCAATTTGCGGATAGTCTGTTCAGTCAGCGGAGTATCGCCTCCTTGCAATACGGTTTGCACATGACCAAACCCTTTGAGACCCAATTCTGGATGTACGGTCGGTCCAATATTCAGAATCATGACTTTACCCTCTATCAGGCCCGCTGGGTTCTGGGGAAGGACGATGGACGATTACAAACGCAAGTTGGCCGGGTTTATTCGGCTTCATTAGCCGGAATTGGAGCTACCGATGGTATCCTGGTTAATTCTTCGTTTTCGGATCATCTCTCTGGCGGATTATTGCTGGGTATGGAACCGGACGAAACGACCCTGAAATTTAATTCCAATGTTAAAAAGGGCGGCCTGTTTACCCGGTTTCAGCGCAAGAAAGATAATCGTTCTTTAGAGGGGAGTCTGGCTATTGTGGGACAATATGCCGGTGGAAATGTGGATCGGGAATTTCTCTATGACCGAATCCGGTATCGGCGGGGACGACTTTTGTATTTCACGATGAATCAAACGCTCGATTTTTACCGAAATGGTGCCGTGGGAGGGCGGAAAGGCGCTGAGTTGGTTTCCAATCAATTGTCTTTACGAATAAGGCCTACATCCAACCTGAGTATTCATTCCCGGATTTCCAGTCGTAAACAGGTTCTGTATCAGACAACGAGTTCTTCACTCCCCGATTCGCTCTTTGTGGATGAAATGCGGTCCGGATGGTATAATGCCGTTCAATGGACGACTGCCGGTGGACGAAGTTTCCTTTTGGGTGCCAATTACCGGTTTCAATCCATCGGCAATGCTAATTCGATCTACGCCTTTTTTACGTACCGGGGACCGTACAGTCGGGAACGATGGAATTTCGATTACACGGGGAGTTTTCTGCATAACCTGCTGATTACCGGGTCGCGGAATCAATTCGGATTTACGAAAAATATTGGGAAAACCGGTTCATTATTCACGGAATATGAATTATATGTGTATGGGTACGGATACCGGGTGGCCGATTACATTCAGCACAATATTACGGCCACGTATTCATTGCGGCTTCGGTCCCGAATAGTCATTTCCACCTCTCTGGATGCGACAGTCGATAAAGATTATTACTTCTATTATTTGTATTTTGCGTTTAATTATCGGTTCTGATCAATGTTACTATAGTTTCATCCATTAATTCGGCGAATATTCTTCGTATACGACTGTCCATCGCCATTTTACGTTTAGGATTCATCCTCAGGAAAACACTGAATTCTTACCGGGGAAGTGATAATAATAAAGTCCCGGCTTATTCTAAGGTTTGATTGATGAACCAGTTTACCTAAATTAGATACTATAAGTGATATCTCTATAATGAATAACATGGAGGAGCGATAATGAGTAATTCCAAATATTTTGTGATAGGTATGCTAATATTGGGTATGATTGGCTGTGGAAAGAAAACACAGGGCACAACCGCACTTCATAAAAATTTGGCGGCCGAGCAGGCAGCGATCGAATCCGCACTTGTGTGGCTGGAGCTCATTGATAACGGTGACTATTTAGGAGCCTGGGCCGTAACGTCTGATTCGCTTAAAACTTCCGTTGCCGCTATGACCAGTTCGAATGAACCTGAGAAAGCGTGGGAGACTGGTCTTCGAAGCACACGGGATCCGAAATTGAAGATTAAATCAAGGAAAGTTACCGGCCAGAGCTATTCGAAAACCAGTTTTACGTTTCCAGGTCCATGGGTTGATATCTATTTTGATTCTATTTCTGATGATAATGTGAAATATGTTGAACATATTACATCAAAACTTGATTCGGACAATAAATGGCGGGTCTATGCTTATTATTTTAAAAAGGAGAAAAAATAGGTTTTACCGCTCACTACGTATTTTAACATGCTGATTTTTCGGATTGGCATGATAAATAAATACTGGTAAAACGTAATGGAGAACGGGAGACCATAGAACCGTAACCCGGATAAACCCTAGATCGGCCAACCTGCCAGATGCAAATAGGCCGGCTACTATTTACTATCCGCCAATAATTTTTCTTGACAACTGGTTGCCATGGAAATAGTTTCTATGCGAACTATTATTTCATTATGCACCATCTCACAATCATCAACCTTATGTTAATTCCGGAAACGGTTCGGGCTGAGAATTGAATTATATTAAACATAGTACCGGATTTTTAGTCGTACGCACGGCCCGTTCCATGCGCAAGGCCCTGGATACCGAATTTGCCGAAAAGGGAATCACGGCTACTCAGTTCATGGTCCTGGATGCGTTGATGGGGCAGGGGGCGCTTCCGCTGTCGGAAATCGGAAGGAAAATCTACCTCGATAAACCGGCCATTACCGGTCTGGCCGACCGTCTGGAAAAGGACGGCTTTGTGGAACGGCGACGGTCCTCCGATGATCGACGGGTCGTTAAGCTGCATTTAACCGCCAAAGGGGAAACCGTCCACCGCGAACTGGAGCCCCTGGTCATTGCCGTTGACCAGGACCTGACTCAGATCCTGAGCGCGGATGAATTAACCGCCATGCGAAATTCACTGAATAAAATATGGAAACATGCCGATGGAAACCTGGATGCCTGAAACCTACGACGACGCCATAACCCAATCCCGGGCACTGTTCGAAGACCTGACCTACACGTATCCGCGGGAGTGGAAAGCGAAAGCTGATACCCGGCGATTAATCGGCTATCTGCCCATATATATTCCCCGCGAAATTATCCATGCCCTGGATATGCTTCCGGTAGGCCTATTTGGTGCGGGCGACCGCCTGCCGGTGGTCCGTGGGGATGCGTTCTTCCAGTCCTATATTTGTCATCTGCCGCGTACGGTAATCGAACTGGCCCTGAACGGAAATCTGGATGATTTCGACGGCTTTATCTTTCCGTCGATCTGTGATGTGATCCGCAACCTATCGGGAATATTCCGAATGAAAATGGGTGATCGTTATGTGCGCTATCTGGATTTTCCGCAAAATTTCAATCCCGAAGTTGGCGGTACTTATTATCGGTCGGAACTGGAGCGTTTGATTGATGATCTTTCCAAACTAAACGGGGTTGTGCTCACAAATTCAGCCTTGAATAAAGCGATACACCTCTATAACCGGAATCGAAACTTGCTTCAGCGTCTGGATAGTATTCGGGTGGATCGGCCCCATGTCGTTTCAGCCACCGATTTTTACCTGATTCGTCGCGCCGGACAAATTCTGGAGGTTGAAGAATGTAACCGTTTCTGGCAACGAGTCATTGATCTGGCGGATTCCATTGTTCGGGAACCGGAAGATAAAATTCGGGTGGTCGTCTCCGGATCATTTTGTGAACAGCCACCCCTGGGATTGATCAAAACGATTGAGAATGCCGGGTGTTACATCGTGGAAGACGATTTTCAACTGGGATTGAATTGGTTTCGGCATGAATTGCCGGCTGATACGGATGATCCGCTGGGCGTTTTGGTGGATGCATACCTGAATCATTCACCGGCTTCCTCCGCAGTGTATACAACCGAAGAAGCGCGGGGAAAAGCATTGCTCAGCCAGGTTCAGGAGCAAAAGGCCGATGGTGTGATTTTTTGCGCACCCAGTTTTTGCGATCCGGCCCTGTTAGATCGTCCTGCGTTGGAACAGTCCATGGATCAGAATCACATCAAACATTTTTCATTTCAGTATCACGAAAATTTAGGTCAATTTCATGTCATCAAAGAGCAGGCCGGGACCTTTGCGGACATGGTGAAATTATGGGAGTGAGGGCATGAATCAGCAGAAACAGGCGGGGACGATCAAGATTCAAAAAGAAAACAGCATGCTGAAACAGAAGCAGATGCTGGCGGAACATTTTATGGCACTGTCGCAGGTCCGGGAGACGGGAAAAAAAGTAGTCTATACCTTCGTCCCGGGAAACCTGACGGAATTGATCTACACCTTCGATATGCTGCCGGTCTATCCGGAAATCAACGCGCTGCAATCGGGAATGCGTAAAAAGTCACATGATTATATTCGTGAAGCGGAGGATCTGGGATATTCAGAAGATGTGTGTTCCTATGTAAAATGCGATATTGGAATGATGCTCCAGGGAAACATTGGTCCCACCGGACAAAAATTACCCGATCCGGATATTTTACTGCTCAGTTATACCGGTTGTTTTGTTTTCATGAAATGGTTCGAGAATTTGAAACAGCTCTATCCGAATGCAGAGATTGCCATGTTGCATATTCCCTACCAGGAAGCGGGACGCATTGAACCGGATGCCGTTAACTATATCAAAAAACAACTGCTTAGCGAAGTGATACCGGTTTTCGAAAAGGTGAGTGGGACATCGTTTGAAGAAAAAGTGCTGGCAAAGAAAATGGATCTTTCTGCCCAGGCGGAAGACCTGTTGATCGAAGTCTTTGATTCCGCCCAGCAAAAGCCTTCACCCATCGACGCCTATTTCGGCGGCGTATATTATATCGGCCCCATATTTACGGCTTTTCGGGGCAGTGAAAGCTGTGTCGATTACTATCGCGAGTTGGTGAAGGACGTGGATTATCGGATCCAAAACAAACTGGGACCGCTGACTCCGGACGGCTATCTCGAACAGGAGCAGTACCGGCTGGTGGTGGAAGGTCCACCGAACTGGACCCATTTCCGGAATTTCTGGAAAATATTTTATGATCAGGGGGCCGTATTTGTCGGTTCCAGCTATACGCGCGTCGGCGGTGTATATGACGACGGATTCCGTCATTCTCCAGACGATCCCTTGAGAAGTCTGGCCGAATATTGTCTGGGATGTTACACCAATCGCAATCTTCCCCAGCGGATTGATTTACTGGAGCGATTTATCCGGCGCTATCATGCCGACGGGTTCCTGGTGAATTCCATCAAAAGCTGCAATTCCTTCTCCGCCGGACAATTGGTCATGATGCGGGACCTGGAGGAACGGCTCCAGATTCCGGTGGGCTTTATCGAAACCGATTTGGTGGACCCCCGATATTATTCCTATTCGAATATTAAAAACCGGTTGGATTCATTTTTTCAAATGCTGGATCAGCGTCATACGGTCCGGGTGACCGATGACTGGTTATCCGATGACGTGTTGGCATAGGAGGGTGGGATGAAAGTTTATCTGGGTATTGATTTAGGTTCGACGACCTCCAAAGCCGTGATCCTTGACGAAAACGACCATATAATCGGCAGGGGAATCACCAATACACGGGCCAATTACGAAGTGGCGGCAGAGATTGCGCGAATGGAGGCGGAGTTTAATTCCAAATTCACCCTGCTGGACCGGGAACTTCAATCTCAGGAAAATGGTACGGTCAACTGGGATGACGTATTTCTACGTCTGAATCATCGTTTCCACTATTTACAATTTGAAATCCGGTTTCGTCAGTTAATGGAAGAAATGAATCGGATTGTGGAGGAGGAAGTCGACCCATCCCAACAGGACTTGATTCGCTCAATATTTTCCCGGGTGTCATCGACCATCAACGACACGGTGCGGGAGCGTTACTTTTCCGGGAAAATCTCCATTTCATCCGAATTCTTCCGGGATGTCTTTTCCAGCGTGTATTTGGATGCAATTCCTTCCGACGATAAGGATATCTATGATCGCTTGGTGGCCATTTATGACCGGGCGATCACGCCGGTGGAAAATACGCTGATTTCCTTTCAATTTGTGGAACTGGTCGCGGAAGCCCTGGAACTGATGCAGGACCTGGATCAGTTGCACCGGGACACCATTCTGAATCAACTGGAAAACGTGGATGCTATCTCGCTGGAACCGACGGACTATATCGGCACCGGATACGGGCGGCAACTGTTACCTTTTGACGAAAAGCACATTAAGTCGGAAATCCTGTGTCACGCCATGGGCGCCCACCATTTCTTCCCCAAAACAAGGACGGTACTGGATATTGGTGGTCAGGACACCAAAGCGATTCAGGTGGATGAACACGGGTTGGTGACCAGTTTTCAAATGAATGATCGTTGCGCTGCCGGTTGCGGACGTTATCTGGGATACATTGCCGATGAAATGAACATCAGTGTGGGTGAATTGGGCCCATTGGCCATGGGCGCGGAATATGAATCCAATATTTGCAGCACCTGTACGGTTTTTGCCGGCGCGGAATTACGGGAATATCTGAATCTGGGTGAAAAGAAGGAAAATATTCTGGCAGGACTCCATAAGGCGATTGTTCAGCGGGCCTTTGCGTTACTGGCGCGATCCGGAGGTGTTCGCAATGAATTTACGTTTACCGGCGGGGTAGCCCGGAACGTAGCAGTCGTGAAATACGTGAAAGCCTTAACCATCGCCAACTATGGTGAATTGACGATTAACAGTCACTGGGATTCCATTTTCATGGGTGCATTGGGCGCGGCCATCTTTAGCGCACGGAGGTTGTCATGAGCAAAACCCTGGGGATTGATGTGGGCAGTAGTTTCATTAAAATGGCCCTGATGGACTATTCCGAAACGCCGCAAATCATTGATCTGGTGAATGAAAAAATTCGAAAACGGAATCCCACGGAACTAATTGCCAAAACGATGGATGATTTGCTAACCCGTCATGGCCTGAAATACGAAGACTTGATTTATGTTGCGTCCACCGGCGAAGGAGAACAGGTTCCCCGGAAAAGGGGCCATTTTTACAGCATGACATCCCACGCCCGGGGCGCCTATTTTGCCAATGAACGGGTACGGACGGTAGTGGACCTGGGCGCATTGTTTTGCCGGGTCATGACCCTGGAACAGGGTGCGCGGGTGAAAAATTATGCCATGACCGGCCAGTGTGCTTCCGGATCGGGACAGTTTTTGGAAAATATCACCCGTTATTTAGGGATTACCATGGACGATGTCGGACCACTCTCATTAACATCGGAAGATCCGGCGAAAACCAGTGGTATTTGCGCGGTCCTGGCGGAAACCGATGTAATCAATATGGTCTCCCGGGGAATTCCCACCGCCGACATCATCAAAGGAATTCATCTCTCCATTGCCCGGAGAGTGATCAAATTGCTCCGTAAATTAAAGGTGGAATCGCCGGTGGCGCTCACGGGTGGATTGGCCCGGAATGTTGGTTTAGTAGCGGCGATTAAAGAAAGCCTGGTGGAAATGAATGTGGAATTGGAAGTATTCCCGGTGGAGCGAGGATATGCCGCCGGTGCCATCGGTGCCGCGCTCTGGGGTGGATTTCGCCATTATAAATTGCTGGAGGGACAAGCATGAACGTGCATACCAGTGATTATACATTGCCCGATTATCCCCGGAACCTGGCGCGGATGATCGAAAACAATACCGCTGAATTTCAGTCCCACGCCGTCTATCAGGAAGTGAAGGACGGTCAACTGGAAACGCTCTCCTGGAGCCAGTATTTCCAGGATGTGAAATCCCTGCAAGGTTCATTATGGCGTTTGGGAATTCGCCCCGGCGACCGGGTTGCGATTCTCTCGCGAAACCGAAAGGAAATGCTGGAAATCGAAATGGCCATTATGTCCATGGGCGCTATCGCCGTGCCGATTTTTGCAGGATATCCGGCCACCCAGGCCGATCGACTCACACATTTCTGCGATCCAACCGCCGTGGTGGTCGCCGATCAGGATCAATACCGGAAACTGGACACACCGGAATCTATTTCGACCATTATTCACTTTGATTCCCTGGATGTTTCTGGCCCTAATCTGGTGGCCTTCCGGGAATTATTGTCCGGGGACCGAAGCGGGTCGGAATTTCGGGGTTCCGACGTTGACCCGGATCGCGTTTGCCTCATGATGTACACTTCGGGGACAATGGGCAAACCGAAATGTGTCCAACTTACTCACGGGAATATTCTGTCCCAACAGGCGGCCATGCGGGTCTTGTGGAAGTTATCCAGTCAAGACCGTTTTCTCTGCTATTTGCCCTGGCATCACAGCTTTGGCGGTATATTCGAGAAGTATGCCGCTTTATTCAACGGGGCCACGCTCAGTCTGGAACACGGATTTGGAAAAAATATTGATATTTTATTGGACAATTGGGCAGCGGTAAAACCGACCGTATTTTTCAGCGTTCCCAAGATATACCAGGAGATTGTAGCCCGGATGCTACAGACACCGGAGCTGGAAGCGACCATTTTTCACAAAGAATTACGCTTTATTTTTACTGCCGCCGCCGCCCTGCCTAAAAACATTTCCGACCACTTTGAAGCACATCAGATCCCGGTTTATGAAGGTTGGGGATTAACGGAGACATCACCATGTTGTACGGTAACCGATCCCACGGTTCCCCGGATTCCGGGAATTGTGGGCAAACCGATTCCCGGTGTAGAAATCGGTTTTGACGAGGATGGCGAAATCCTGGTGCGGGGACCGAATATTATGAAGGGGTATTATAAAAATCCCGAGGAAACGGAACGAGTATTGATTGCCGATGGCTGGTTCCGAACCGGTGATGTGGGCGCCTACACCAAAACCGGCGTACAACTGATTAGTCGTAAAGACCGTATTTTCAAATTAAGCAATGCGGAAAAAGTAATTCCCACGGAAATTGAAAACCTGATTGCGGAAGACTGCCTGTTT
>JAADFQ010000195.1 GCA_013152835.1 FCB group bacterium | reverse complement strand
CCAGGCCGCCGGTACGCCGGTAATCGCCTATAATCAGGGTGGTGCCCGGGAATGGATGACGGAACCGGTAGAAGAAACCAAAGGACAATCGATACACATCAGTACCACCGGAATCCTGTTTGATTCACAAACGGTGGAAGGACTCCAGACGGCAGTGACTAATTTCCTCCGTCATGAAATGGAATTTTCTGCGTCTGATTGTCGGCAAAACGCGGAGCGGTTTTCGACAGGACGGTT
Organism: FCB group bacterium; assembly: GCA_013152835.1. GTDB lineage: Bacteria > Fidelibacterota > Marinisomatia > Marinisomatales > J089 > J089. The sequence continues at coordinate 2,862 of JAADFQ010000195.1, read as the reverse complement.
TCAACAATCTTTTCGTCAATTTGTGGAATTGCAAACGGGAGAAACAATCAAAATATGAAGCGGCAAAGTGTTTTAAAGCCCCATTCAGATGTTCTATTGTCCATCTCCCAGGTTATTCATCCTCTTTTGGTGGCCCTATCCGGGTGGGCCGTTTACTGGATCTATTTACGACCAAAACCGGGATTTGGACCAATTCCACTCCGTTATCAAATGGCTTTGTTAATCGGTTTGTTAATTACCATTGTGGTTTTCAGCCGGTTTCAGGTATACCGCCCCTGGCGGGAGGCTCCTCTCGGGGCTGAACTCAAAACCCTGGCTTCGGCCTGGCTCACCGTAGTGGTCTCACTGGTGACTATCGTGTTTCTGGCCAAATTGGGGAACGAATATTCACGGGTCTGGATGATTTCCTGGGGCCTTTCCGCGTTATTGTTACTGATTCTGTTTCGTTTGCTGATTCGCCTGGTGCTGCGAACCGGACGACGGAAAGGTTGGAATTTGCGGCATATTGTGATGGTGGGGTCTGACTCGTTAGTGCAGCAGGTGACGCAGCGTTTGAAACTCACACCCTGGACCGGGCTTCAAATCCAGGCGTTTTTTATTGACGGCCGTTTGGAAGAGCAGCGGGAGAAAAACGGAATACCGATCTATACTCTTGATCAATTGCCAGGTTATTTAGAACAGCAGTCCGTTGATCAAATATGGATTGCCCTTTCTCTGGAATCTCTGGCCCGGGAAAAACCGCTGCTAAAAGAGCTTCAGGAAAATACAACAATTCCGATTCGGATTATCCCGGACATCTATGATTTTTCGCTGGTGAATTATTCGGTGTCCGAAGTGGCGGGAATGCCGGTGTTCACATTGAATGAAACACCGATTACGGGGATTAATCATGTGACCAAGCGGACGGAAGATGTGGTGGGAAGTTTGCTCTTTATTCTAATTCTCAGTCCGGTCATGCTCCTGATCGCCATCTTGATACGTCTCACATCTGGTCCGCCGATTTTGTATCGACAGGAACGGGTAAGTTGGAATGGAAAATCATTCCCGATGCTCAAATTTCGCACGATGCCCATAACTGCCGAGACAAAAACCGGTCCGGTATGGGCATCATCTGAAGATTCCCGACCTACAAGTATTGGAAAATGGTTGCGGAAAACCAGTCTGGATGAATTACCTCAACTGTTTAATGTCCTCAGGGGAGATATGTCCCTGGTAGGCCCGCGCCCGGAACGGCCCGTGTTTGTTGAAGAATTTCGGAAACATATTCCTGATTATATGCAAAAACATCTGGTCAAAGCCGGTCTTACCGGATGGGCGCAGGTTTCCGGATGGCGTGGAGATACGGATTTGAATATGCGAATTCAGTTTGATCTGTATTATATAGAAAACTGGTCACTTTGGTTTGATCTGAAAATTTTATTGCTCACACCCTTTAAAGGAATCCTTTCGGCAAATGCTTATTAACTGATTTCTCTTTTCGTCACGTAACACAAACGGCGCTGAATTTCAGCGCCGTTTGTGTTTACCACCCTAGGGGTAAAATAGCTGAGGGTACGTATTATTTCATCGATTACTTCCGTCCGAAAAATCCCTTTTTCTTCGGTTGTGCATCTTTCCGCATTTCTTCTGCCGCCGTACGGATTTCAGTGAGGTCCTGGACCATTTCATTCCAGCCATACCACAGGGCATAGTCCGGGCTGGCGTGGAAAGAACCCTGGAACAGGCGCATCCGGTGTTTTAAATGCATGGTGAAGAGACGCTGTTCGATGGTTGTGGGGGCATCGTGAAAGGTGAGCAGGTCCGGAAAAGCATAGGCGTAATTATCCGGTTTTTCCAGGAGGCCATCCCGATAGAGTCCGGCCACGATACGAATGGCCTCGGCCATTAATTTATCACCTTCGCGGATCAGGTTATCGGTTTTTTCCAGCTCGCCCCGGGCAAAATTATCGGAATGGCACTGACTGCACACATCCAGCATTTTTTGTCGCTCTTTATCAAACGCTTCGGCAGAGAGACGGGCCACATCGGCCTGTGCAACTACGTCCAGCCGTCCCGTGGGATTGCCTTCCGGATCCAGAACACCCAGGCCCTGCAGGATGGTTACCCGGTCGGCCCACCATTCATCCGACTCTCCCGGATAGGGTGCCAGACCGTTGGTGCGAACCGCTAAAAAGCCCCAGGCTGTACGAACTTCATGATTCCCATCGGGCATGTGGCAGGTTTGACAGGTGGGAGCGGCTGCATCATCGGGTAAAATACCTAGTTGCTTTAATTCATTGCGAACGCCGTGTTTGGAAGATGAATACATTTCCCACTGGGGATGATCAAAGCCCATGTGGCAGGTTTTACAGGCTTGCGGTTGACGAGCTTCTTCCACAGAAAACGTGTGTCGGGTATGACAGGCATCGCAGGAAGCCATACCAAAGTTCTGACCTTCTTCCTTTAGCTGAACGATTTCAGCTTCGGATTTCAACCCGATTTTATGACAACCACCGCACCCTTTCATGCCGTCGATTAATTCCATGGGTTTGTAATGGGTGGTAGGCATGGCTTTGAGTGCGGCCCACGCAATGGCATGTTTTCCGGCCTTAAATTGATTTACCCGGTCTTCATGACAATTGGCACAGGTCTCAGGCGTGGGAATTAACGCCGCTGAAACATCTTCTGCCGATTGGTGACCGTCTCCGTGGCAGACATCACAGGTAACAGCATTGGCAAAATGTTTGCTCAGTTCCCAGTCCGTGACGGCGCCAGGTGTGATTTTGCTATGACAATCCACACAATTGTCGGCCAAAGCCAGTGTCGCTCCTCCGAACACCAGCAGAAAAAGGTAGGATTTGAACTTCATAAGTCCCCCCCTTT
>JAADFQ010000194.1 GCA_013152835.1 FCB group bacterium | reverse complement strand
GCACCTCGATGTCGGCTCATCACATCCTGGGGCTGGAGAAGGTCCCAAGGGTTGGGCTGTTCGCCCATTAAAGTGGTACGTGAGCTGGGTTCAGAACGTCGTGAGACAGTTCGGTCTCTATCCGCTGTGGGCGCAGGAAATTTGAGGGAATCTGCTTCTAGTACGAGAGGACCGAAGTGGACGAACCTCTGGTGCACCAGTTGTCTCATCAGAGGCATCGCTGGGTAGCTACGTTCGGAAAGGATAAGCGCTGAAAGCATATAAGTGCGAAACCTGTCCCAAGATGAGATTTCCCTGCCGATTCGTCGGACTAAGGCTCGTTGTAGACTACAACGTCGATAGGCCGCAGGTGTAAGTACAGCAATGTATTCAGCCGAGCGGTACTAATCAGCCGAACGGCTTTTCTAAACTTTTATTTTTGGGCATTTCTTTGCTCCGCATCAATTTCCAATAAATTTATTCCGGTGACTATAGCATGGGGGAAACACCCGTTCCCATCCCGAACACGGCAGTTAAGCCCCATTGCGCCGATGGTACTGCGCGGGAGACCAGCGTGGGAGAGTAGGTCGTCGCCGGGAACCTTTAAGCCCCTTGGTAACACAAGGGGCTTTTGTTTTAGGGTTCAAGTTGCCGGATATATTTGCAAACTTCTGTTACTCAGGAAATTGTTTTAGAACGATCGCCAATATTTGAATATTCGGACGGAAGCCTGTTGGTTTAATGCTTAACCGGTTTTTCTGTGCCTGTTCCCGTCAAAAGGCAAAATTTGTGATAATCCTCACAATAGAGTCCGGAATTATACCCTATTTTAATCTGTTATCTTCTCGTTAGATTACACCACTTAATATTCCAACCGGAGAGGAATTCTATAAAGACACACAGTATTCAAACGGATCCTGATTGCGCTTTCCTTGCTCATTTCCGGACTGTGGGCACAGTCCGTGAAATTACAGGGTCAGATTTTTGAATATACCACCTATTACGTCAGCAGCTTTAATATTCAAACCGGAGCCTCCGATGTTCAGCTTTTCCGTTATCAGCTCTATGAGGAAACCAACACCTATCCGGTGTGGACAAAAATCTGGTTCCGGGCCTCAATGGTTTCACCTTCATTAGGAATAACCGAACCAATGACAATCGTAGAGGTGGGATCGCAACCCTTCCAGCTTCAGGCTCCCCTGATCATCGACAACCGTGATATTTCACTGGATAATCAGGTATTATACGATTTAGCTACACCTCCGAATGCCATTGTAATTCCCGTTTCTTCCCAGAATATTACGATTATTAATCCCGCTGAATTCGATCAGCTCCTGTCCTCTATTATGACCAGCGGTCGTCTGCCGGATGGTGAATATACTGTCGAAATAAAAGTCTATTCCGGGAATAGTGAAACCGATCTATCCCTCACCGATGAGCAGTCACATACAATTACAATCCGCACTCCTACCGGAATCACGCTGGAGTCACCGGGCGGCGCGCTGGCGGATACCAGTCAGAATGTGTTATACACGTTATACCCTGTATTTAATTGGTATTCGCAACCATGTCTAGGTTGTGAAAATTATATCCGGGTAGCAGAATTTATACCCGGAGTTCATGCGACACCTGATGAAGCGATTGAAGACGAACTATCCCTGCCGTTCAATCCAAATCAGGAATGGGAACCGGCCGGCACCTTTTCAACCTATCAGTATCCTCTCTCTGGAGCCCGCCCTCTGGAACATGGTCACGTCTATGTTTGGCAGATTAAACAATTGATGGTGACCACCGCCGGCGCTGAAGAAATTGTTTCCCCCATTTTTGCCTTTAAAATTGTATCGCCGACAGCCGGCGCTCCGCCTGCAGCGGGATTGGAACCCGTTCTTCAGGCGCTTCAGCAAGCTCTGGGCGAAGGACAATTCAATGCTTTGTTTGGTGACAACAGTACCTTGGAAGGCTACCTTCCCAATGGCGAGGTGACGCTAAACGGGGTTCCGGTCGATGAGCAAACCCTGAGTTACATCATCAACGAAATTATCAATCAAAATCTGGTAATTTCCGATGTGGAGGTAGAAGAATGAAAAACCATCTGCCTCTCATTATTATTGCTGCTTTAGTGATTAATCCGCTTCTTGGGGCCAGTAAAATCGCCGTAGCGACCAAAGTTCAGGGCAAAGTGGATTTTGTAAAAAATGGGAATGTAAAACGAAATTCACTGAAGCAGGGAACGATCCTGGAAGATGGCGACAAGATCTACACCGGTGCTTCCGGATTTGTTGCGGTAGTTTTTATCGATGATAAATCCATGATTAAAATTAAGGAAGATACGGAACTTGAAATTACCGGGAAGCGATCGAATGCATCGATCTCCAAAAAAATAAACATGGAAATGGGTACAATCCGTGCCATGGTGAGCAAGCAGCGAAAGGGCGAATTTGTTGTTGAAACGCCTACCTCAGTTGCCTCGGTAAAGGGAACTGATTTTTGGGTGATATCCAACCCCTTCACCGGGGATATGTTGCTGGGGCTGGACGGATTGGTCAACTTTACGAACTTGCTTACCGGTCAGTCCATCGATATCGGCGCCGGATTTACGGGGAATTCTACCCCCGATGGGAGTCTGAATTCCGGGGAAACCGATCCGGGGACCATTCCTGAAGATCCCGATGAAGCCGAAGGTGCCGGAGAATCCACTCTGCGCATTACCCTGGAAGGGCCTGATGGAACTCAGAAGGTTCTGATCATTCATTATCATTAACCTTTTTTTCCTTTAAGAAATCGCCTAATATCGCCCTGATGAAAGCGATAGTAATCAGGGCGATTATTCTCGTGGGCGTAGCTTTGGCTCAGCCCGGATTACGGGATAATCTATATCACAAACGGCCGGAAAAAGCGATTCCCGGTGAAGCGTTACAACTCACGATTACGCTGAAACAACCGGTCCCGGTTAAAACCGGATTAATCTATTTCAGACCCTACCAGGGAGGATCATATTTCGAAATACCCATGTCCTTTTTCGGTACCGGATGGAGCGGTACGATTCCCGGGGACCGCATCACAGAAACCGGCCTGGAATATTTTATCGTCCTGAGTTTATCGGATGGTGGGTTAATCTCGTTTCCCGCTCATACGCCAAACGAAAATCCCTACTATTTGCCGGCTGACCTCAGAACGGGAAACCGGAGTACATTTGGTGGGAAACAAAGCGGTAAAACACAGAAATCGGTGAGTGAAAATATTCTCATAATTTCTCCGGAACCGGAATCAGTCATTTCTCCGGAAGATGTCGTCATTGCCTTGTCATTATTTTATGCAGAAGATGTGGATACGACCGATATTCGATTATTCCTCGATCAACGGCCCCTGGAAGATGTATTCTATTCGGAAGGTATTATTACCTCTCTCCCCACGTCATTATCGGGAGGTGAACATGCATTGTCACTTCGGTTAACCACTCTGCAGGGGTTGCCGGTGGAACCGGTGGATTGGACCTTCCGGGTTACGGATGAGGGTTTTCATTTACAGGAAGCGATCAATCTGAAAGGGAAAATAGGCGCCCGCATATCGACGGAGGAAACGGCCGGGACCGTGAAAACCATCGAAGAACTTACCGGTCAGGTCAGCAGCGGACTTTCCTGGGTGGATGCCAAAGCCTCGTTTCGCCTGACTTCCCGGGAGAATCCGTACCAACAGCCTTTCCATCGGTTTTCCGGCAAAGTCAAATTCGGGAATTACCTGACGATTGAAATGGGCGATTATAATCCCACCATCTCTCCGTATATGGTGGATGGCCGTCGGATTCGCGGAATCGGAGTTCAAGTCCAATTTCCCTGGTTTCAGTTTCAGGTTGTACAGGGCGATTTGAATCGTGCGGTTCAGGAAATGGACAAGACCGATGGAGGATATATATTACGGACCGCGAACATAAAAACAGACAGTCTGGGGACCTATACCTATCCGTTGGACCGCACCGGGTATACCTTCCAGCGATCCGTAAATATGTATCAACTTACGTTGCAGACACCCCGGCGTTTCCGATGGAAACTGGCGGCCCTGAAAGCCCGGGATGATCGGGAAACGATTCATAAATTGCTCCGGAATTCGGCTACCTTTACGGTGGACAGCAGCGCCACCGGACTGACTCCCGGAACCTATACATACGGTCAATTTTCCGACTTGGTTTCGGCAGCCGGAGGCCGGATTTCATTTCCTGATGCCAATTGGGGCGGTGGAGATCCTGAGGATAATCTGGTGCTGGGAACCACATTTCAGGGATTATTTGACGATCAACGACTTTCCTTCGAATTTAGCTGGAATTTCAGTCTGTATAATCGAAACATCTGGGATGGAGCGGTTTCACGCACTGAAATGGACACAACCCTGGATGATAGTCTGGATGGGTTTATCGGAGTGAATTATGATGAAAACGGATTGGTGATGGACGGCTCACTTTTCATCGATACCAGCAAGGTTTTTGATCCCACATTTTATGAGGGATTTTTTACGATCAACGCCTACATGACTCCCTTGCTGCCCTTCGACATTTCATCATATGGAAAACACCCGATTGCCACGGTCGTCAATATGCCATCTTCCGCCTTTCACTTTAAACTGAGCGGAACCTACGCCTTACAGTCCTTTCAGGTCGAATACCGACAGGTGGGTCCGGAATTCGTTTCTCTTGGAAATCCATATTTATCCACCAATATTCGTGAATTCGTGGCTACCGACCAAATGTCCCTTTTAGATCGTAAACTGCATCTCTCGGCCACCTATAAATTTCATGACAATAAAATTCTGGCGACAACGGTGGATCCGCTGGTTACCCATTCATTGAATTTCGGTATTTCCATCAGTCCCGGACCGGAGGTGCCATCCATGATGGTCAATATTCAGTCTATTGGGAAAACGAACGAAAAGAAAGAATTGGATATCATCGGGGATAGCCGACAGGATTTACGGGAAAATTTTAAGACTGTGAACTCACTGTTTTCCGTCACTTTCCCTTTCCGGTATGCAGGACTTAAACAACTGGTGGCCGTAAACTACTCAACTATTCTCAATCATGATTTATTAAAATCGGATCGGGGCGCTAATTATGTTTTCAATAAAACCGATTCGGATGCGCTGTCGATCAGTCTCTCGTCCCGCTTTTCCCCAACCTGGCGTTTGATCTCCAATTTCAGTCGTACCAATCTCTATCTTCCGATCATGAATTCCGATGGCATCATCATTCAAAAACCCTATTCATGGACGGCCATCGCGGTGAATTCTCAAAATTCATTCTGGGATTCCAGGCTGCGATTCACCGGCGGATTATCTTTCCTCCGAAGCGCCGGGGATGTTGATTCCAATATTTACGGGGTAAAGTCCGGTGCCGAATATGATGTGATTAAAAACCTGGTCGCCTCGCTTTCACTGAATATTCAAATGTCCCAGGTTCCTGCCTATCGCAAGGATAATCAGGACAATAACGGCAATGGGAAAACGGATGAATTATTTGAAGCCTGGAGTTTGAATACATCCGGGATATTTCTGAATATGAATTACAGTTTCTGACGGTTGCTCAACGACAATAAATGACCCCGCCTGGTATTGGCGCTCACAGACGATATCCGGGTTGTAGATGAACAATTATTATTAAACCGGACAGGGCGGGAGACAGTCGACTTCCCCTTTCGGGATTACCGCACTCCATTACTCCCACCGAAGTCCCGATTGTTATCGGGACTTCGGTGGGTAAATCGTTACTCCAATTAATTAAAAAATTACTTATTACTCGTGAGTGATTTTAGTCGAATAATATTCGCCGGAGTAATAACGCTGGTATCGGTCGAATGGTTGCGTTATCCGGGAAAAACAGGCATGAAAACATACTCTCGAATATTTGTACTATTTCTTTTTTGTGTGTAACTTACAGGCTGCTTACACAATGTCTTTTAGTAAAGTAAATCTATTTGGGTAACCAATGATCCAAAGAATGTTTTTATGGGTGAAGTAGTCTTTTTTCAATCACAATATGGAGATATTTCTGAATAATCGGATTTTCTCCACTGCCTGTCCATACATCCTGTTTACCATCCTTTCAATTGGTTCCGGACAGAAATTAAAAACAGTCGCTGTCCTGGCATTTGAAGGCCGCGGTGTTTCCTCAACCGAAGTTGCTTCCCTAACCGATCGCCTGATCACCGAATTGGGAAATACCCATGCCCTGACCCTGGTGGAACGCCAGCAATTGGATAAAATTCTGGAAGAACAGGGGCTCCAGCAATCCGGATGTACGTCCCAGGAATGCGTGGCCGAGGTAGGCCAATTGCTCGGCGTCAAATATATGATCAGTGGTTCCGTTAATAAGTTGGGTGATACCTACACTATTGACGCCAAAATGTTTTCCGTGGAAACCGGGGAAAACGTCATAACAGTTAGCAAAACTCACCGGGGGGAAATTGATGAATTAATTCCCCTAATGGAAAAAATTGCCTGGGAACTGGTGGGCCTGGATAAACGGAAATTATCAACCGTTGCCGTCCTGGATTTTGAAGGCCGGGGAATCACCCAGATGGAAGCCGGCACGCTCACTGATCGCTTTACGACGGAACTGGGAAATACGGGTGCCGTTTTGTTGGTGGCCCGGAAAGAAATGAATGAAGTTCTTCAGGAACAAGGATTTCAGCAGCAATCCGGCTGTACCACCGAAGAATGTGCGGCCGAAATCGGAGCTATGCTGGGCGTGAACAACATTGTAAACGGCGCCATCGGGAAAGTCGGCGAAACCTATACCATCGATGCCCAAATGATCAATGTCAGTACGGGAGCAACGATTAAAACCGTGAGTAAAACGTATCGCGGAGAAGTGGACGGCTTAATCACTGAAATTGAATTATTGGCTTGGAGCTTGGTGGAAATGGATCCCCCGAAAACATTATTGACTAAACAGCGCACTGGTGTGGATTTTACTGAGAAAAGCAAAGTAAAAACCCAGACCGGTGCCCTGGTACGCTCGGTGATTATTCCGGGATGGGGACAATTGTATTCCAATCAAAAAAAGTGGGGTTACGGTTGGCTGGCCCTGGATGCCTCGTTGGGGGCGGTGATCATCGCGAATTATCAACAGTACAATACTGCCCTAAGTGATTACAACAAATATAACCGGCTTTATGATCAGGCATCGGAGGTTGATCTTGTTCTCCAGTATAAATCCCAGGCGCGGACCAGTCATCGGAAGATAGAACAGGCCGCTAACCGGATCGTGATTGCCGGAAGTGTTGTCGCCGGAACCTGGGCTCTAAATTTTCTTCAGATGTATTTGACGAAATCTGGACTTGGGCTCTCCTCCCGGAACACTAATCAATTCCAGATGGCGTTTAACCCCTTAATCGGGGGCAGCGAATTGAGGTGGAACCTTGCGTTATAGTCGATTAGTAATTGTGGTAACCCTGTTTTTACTGACTGCCTGTCTACATGCTCCGCCGGAGAGTTATCAAAATGATATTGACCCGGAAGTTGCCACTCTGGAAACGCCGGCCCTGTTGTTTTCCCCGAATCCGTTAAATGTGAATCTCGGATTTAGCGGTAGCCTCAAAGTTTACGCCAAAGCCGTGGAACGGCTTAGCGGCGCCTATATTGAAATCAACTATAATAAAGATAAACTGTCTTTACTGTCCGTAAACCCGGGCAACTTTATCGATTCTACTGAAAATGGTATCTTTTTTGAAAGCCATGATCCCTCAACCGGCACGATTGAAATCAATACTTCCTATCTGGGAATTGATTCCACTTCCGTTTCCGGCACCAAGTATCTGGCAGTATTGGTATTTACAACAGTTTCCTCTGGGAAATCCATAGTTCAATTCACGTCCAACTGCGAGCTTCTGGACCCGGATGATATTCCTATCGAAATTAAAGGGTTTGGTGTGGGGGGGATTTATGCGGAATAGGGAACTAACCCCCGCCTTCTTTTGCAAGAAATCACGGAGTGAAAGGGGTTCGTTGAACAAATACATACTAAATAATAAAACAAATGAAGAAAATCGGGAAGCTAAAGCAAGTGAATTTATTGAGTACTACCGTATCCCTGATATTAAAGAGCTTTTCCGGGAGTTGAGGAAGCGCCAAACGAAATCAGAGGATCTTTTTTGGCAGGCATTATGGAATTGAAAACTGGCCGGACTGAAGTTTTACCGTCAGCATCCGTTTAGCCGCTATATCGTTGATTTTTATTGTCACGAAAAATGATTAGTATTGGAAGAAGATGGAGGAATTCATCTTAATAAAGATGTCAAAGAATATGATCAGGAACGCTAGAAATTGATTGAGTTATATAGGGTCAGGTTCTTTTGTTGTACAACAGCTGATGTTGAGAATGATTTGGAAGGAGTATTAGCTAAGGTTTTTAAAGGCTGCGGAACTCACCCTCAACCCGCAGTGAGGGGAGAGTTAAACCGACTACATGAAAACAGAAATTTAGTAAAACGCAGGAGTGAAAAATGAAAATACGTAATTATTTTATTATTTTAATTGCCATGGCAATTATATGGATGCCGACCCAGGCCGCCGTTTTGCGGGTGAATAATATTCCCGGTACAGGCGCCGCCTACACCACCCTGCAAGCCGCCCATGACGCCGCTTCCGCCGGGGATACCCTGGCCATTGACGCTTCACTGACTTATGGTAATCTAACAGTTAACAAGCAGTTGGTCATCATGGGGCCCGGCTATTTCCTGGGCCAAAACCCTGAAACTCAAGCCAATATATCACCCGCCGGTGTTGGAATTATTACCTTAAATAGTGGCTCGGAAAGCACTATAATCACGGGACTGTGGATAAAGAGTTACATCACTGTAAACGCCAGCAACATCATTATTAAACGAAATCTGATTCAAGCTTCCACCAGTTATTTGATTACGATAAATGGCAGTGTTTCCAATACCGTCATCAAACAAAATTATCTTTATAATACTTATTCTAATGGCCATGGCATAAATATATCTTCAAATTCTCAGGCTACAATTAACAACAACTATATCCGGATATATCGTACTACCGGCAGTAGCTTTAATGCTATTTATTCAACAAGCACCTCTGCTGTGACGATTGAGAATAACGTAATCGAAGGGAGTTTATCGTTTGACAATGCTTCCGCTTCCGTTACAAATAATATCTTAATCGATGGAACGGTTTCCGGTCTTAACGGCGGTTACACCAATAATATCGCTAACGACGGTCAATTCGGCAGCGCCGATGGCAATCAAACCGTTGCGGATATGACCACTGTTTTCATGTATTCCGGATCTACAGACGGGCAATGGCAATTAAAGACCGCTTCGCCGGCCATTGGCGCCGGAGTTGGCGGTATTGACTGCGGCATGTTCGGCGGCGCTGCGCCCTACGTTCTGTCCGGCATACCGGGACAGATTCCAACTATTTATTATTTACAGACCACCGGAGAGGGTACCGAAAGCGCGGGGCTGCAGATTCATCTTAAGGCCAAAGTGCGGGATTAATAGGATGTTCTCTATCGAAAACTTTGCGAAAGTTTCAAACTTTCGCAAAGTTTTATCCATTGGCGGAAACTTTCGTAAAGTTGTCAAAATCAGGAGGGAAAAATGAAAACGAATAAATTTACAATCTTAATGCTTATTACCTTTTTTGTAGTTACACAAGCTGACGCCAAGATTATCAGGGTTAATGGAACCACCGGTGCCGACGCCGATTACACCACGATCCAGGCGGCCGTTGATCACGGTTTGACTGTCGATGGTGACACACTGTACATCGAATCAGCACCCACCAGTTACGCCGGGTTTACGGCCACTAAAAGACTGGTCTATATCGGTTCCGGTTATTTTCTGGATGAGAACCCGGAAACCCAGGCCAACTTCACCCCGGTAACGATTAGTTCTGCAGCGCTTAATTCCGGATCTGACGGTTCGGTTTTAGCCGGTTTATCCTTCACATCTACTGTTACTATTAGTGATGACAATATTATTCTGAAAAGAAATCGATTGGACCGCGTATCCGTTAGTTCAACAGTAGTCAACACGATTATCAAAAATAATTACATCACCGATAATATCATTATTAACAGCAATTGTCAAAATATCATGATCAGCAATAATTATATAGATGGGGGAAGCGCCAACTCTACGGTTATTTCTTCCTTCTCCACTTCGGCTCTGACGGTTGATCATAATGTTATTCTTGGTAAGATAACCGCCTATAACTCTATTTTCAGTAATAATATTATTATTGAGGGTACAGGGTGGGTTATGGACAACAATAATTATTTTAACAATATCACCAACGAAGCGCAATTCGGATCTTCCAACGGTAATCAACAATATATCGTGATGACGGATGTTTTTGTCGGCGAAACCGGCAACAGTACCGATGGTCAATGGCAATTGAAAACCGGTTCGCCGGCTATCAGTGCCGATACCGAAGGCGGTGACTGCGGAATGTTTGGCGGAATTTCTCCCTATGTCTTATCCGGGATACCGTCACTCGCGGCGATTTACTATTTTTACAGCACCAGCGAAGCCAGCAACGAAATCGGGCTGCGCATCCATGTGAAAGCCAAGACCAGAGAATGAGAAATTTAGCCTGCATCTCAATTTCCAAATCTATAAAAGTACGGCGCGCATTCGACCGGTTGGGAATTGAACGCCGTAAACGGCGTCAGTGTATTATTATTCTGAATTCAGCTCCTCTGAAATTTCAACGTAGCCCTGAAGAACCGGGCTATTGAAGGATGAAATAAAAAATGGCCGTCAAAAACACCATTGTGATCCGTCTCTTGAAAGTTCGGGACTGTTTTATCGTAGTTTTTATCCAAACACCAAGTAAACGCGCAAAAGTTTTCGGGATAATTAAACGCATGTCCTTATTTGGGCTTTAAATGAAAAGAATACTTATTATATCGTTAATAACATTTCAAACTCTGTTTTCACAGAGTATTTCCCGGTTGGAATATTTTGTTGATACTGATCAGGGTGTTGGCAGCGCTAGCGCACTGTCGGTTACATCCGGCGCCAGTGTGGATGAAAATATTAATATACCCTTAACCGGTCTGGCCGAAGGTTTCCATTATGTGGGAATCCGTGCCCGGGATGATGTTGGCGTCTGGTCCCTGACGACCATGGTATCCTTTTTATCCGTAAGAACGGGAGCGAATATCAGCGCCCTTGAATATTTTATCGATACCGATCAGGGTGTTGGCAGCGCAACCACGCTGCCGGTTACATCCGGCGCTGATGTGGATGAAAATATTAATATACCCTTAACCAGTCTGGGCGAAGGTTTTCATTACGTGGGAATCCGTGCCCGGGATGATATTGGCGTTTGGTCCCTGACGACCATGGTATCCTTTTTATCCGTAAGGACGGGAACCAACGTAACCGCCCTGGAATATTTCGTTGATGATGATCCGGGCCAGGGGAGCGCAAACACGGTAGCTATTACTTCCGGGGACAGTATAAATGTCAATTTTGAAGTCCCGCTGAGTGGTCTCGATAACGGAATCCACCTGGTCGGTTTTCGCACGCGGGATGATCTGGGTCGATGGTCGCTTACAAATATGCGGCTGTTCCTCAAAGAGGTTGTCCCGATGGAAAACATAGTTGCCTGTGAATATTATATCGACGCCGATCCGGGTTTGGGAAATGGCGCGGCAGTTACTATTGTTCAGGCGAATACCATTGACGCCAGCGTCACTATTGATCTGGGTCCGCTGGCGCTGACGGACGGCTTCCATTCCGTTGGTATCCGGACTAAAAACAACCTCGGTCAATGGTCAATGTCGACCGTGCGGACTTTTCTGAAGACCGAAATCCAGGCTGCCGGTGACATAGTTGCCTGTGAATATTTTGTTGATACCGATCCGGGAATTGGTAGCGGAATATCAGTAACCATCAGCCAGGCAAATTCCATTGATACCAGTGTAATTATTGATCTGGGCGCGCTGGCGCTTGATGATGGCTTGCATTCTATCGGTATCCGTACTAAAGATGAAAGCGGCCGGTGGTCATTGACGCAGATCAAACCCTTCCTGAAAGCCGGAATCCCCGTGGCCGGTGACATTGTCGCTTGCGAATATTTTATTGATACCGATCCGGGGTTCGGCAGCGGAACGGCGGTAACTATCATCCAGGCTGATACCATTGATACTAGTGTCACTATTGATCTGAGCGCATTAACACTTGCTGACGGTTTCCATTCCGTCGGTATCCGCACCAAAGATGACGGCGGTGAATGGTCATTGGCGACGCTGCGATCATTTGTCAAGTCCACTCCGGATACGGCCGGGAATATTACGGCTCTGGAATATTATTTTACAGACAGCAATGAAACTCCAACCGCTCTGGTACGAAAGGATGATTTTGCTGCTGCAAATAATATAGATGTGGAATTCCGTGCTGACCTTGACTTGCTAACAGTCGATGAAACGTACACTCTGCACCTTGAAGCCCGGGATGATAATAATTTAAAAAGTCACCAGGTTCTGCATGAATTCACGGTAGTTTTTGATACCGTTGCGCCGGCCGTTCCGCAACTGAGTACGACTAAAGAACTGGGTACTATCACGTTGCACTGGTCACCCAATACCGAAGAAGATTTTTATAAATACAACCTCTATCGTGATATATCCTCGCCGGCAACAACCTTACTAGACAGTATCGTTGAACCTGCTGTGCAGGATACCTTTTATGTTGATAATAATATAGCCGGTGAACAAACCTATTATTACCGGATGACGTCCCATGATTATGACGGGAATGTGAGTGATTATTCCGATGAATTGACCGTTTACCCGGCGATTATTGTTTCCACGTCGCCCGCTCAGAATGCATTAGCCGTGGTTGCGGATGCGAATATACAGATTGAATATTATGTGGACATGAATGGAGCTTCTTTCGACGCCAGCACTTTTATCGTTCAGGCCTCGCAGACCGGTTTACATACGGGTTCTTATAATTACAACAGCGGCACAAAAACAGCCAGCTTCAACCCGGACGATAATTTTATAGTTGGTGAAGTCGTGAATGTAACTCTGACAACCGGGGTTCAGTTTGCCGCGGGCGACACGATTCCCAAACCCTATGGCTGGTCCTTTACCATTGCTGTTGATGATGGTAGCGGTGTTTTTACCGTGAAATCGACTCTTGAATCGGAAAGTTATTCATATTCTGTTTTTTCCGCTGATCTGGATAGTGACGGGGATCAGGACCTGGCGACGGCGAATTACAGTTCTGATAATGTTTCCGTTTTGCTGAACAATGGTGATGGGACTTTTGCTGTGAAAACGGATTACACAACGGGAAGTCGTCCCTGGTCTGTTTTTTCCGCCGATCTGGATGGTGATGGGGATCTGGACCTGGCGACGGCGAATTACAGTTCTGATAATGTTTCCGTTTTGCTGAACAATGGTGACGGGACTTTTGCTGTGAAAACGGATTACACAACGGGAATTCGTCCCTGGTCTGTTTTTTCCGCCGATCTGGATGGTGACGGGGATCAGGACCTGGCGACGGCGAATTACAGTTCTGATGATGTTTCCGTTTTGCTGAATAATGGCGATGGGACTTTTGCTCAGAAAGTAGATTATGCAACCGGGAGTGATCCCGCGTCTGTTTTTTCCGCCGATCTGGATGGTGACGGGGATCTGGATCTAACGGTAGCGAATTACAGTTCCAACAATGTTTCCGTTTTGCTGAATAATGGTGACGGGACTTTTGCTGTGAAAACGGATTACACAACGGGAAGTAGTCCAATTTCTGTTTTTTCCGCCGATCTGGATGGCGACGCCGATCTGGATTTGGCAGTAGCGAATGTGACCTGGGGCTCTGAAAAAGTTTCCGTTTTGCTGAATAATGGCGATGGTACTTTCCAATTAAAAACGGATTATTCAGTAGGAAATATGCCCCGGTCTATATTTTCCTCAGATCTTGATGGTGATGGCGATTTGGATTTGATGACAGCGAATTATAATTCCAATACCATTACTATCTTGTTGAACAATGGAGATGGTACTTTTCAGACGAGAACGGATTATACAACCGGAAGTGGTCCCTATTCTGTTTTTTCCTCAGATCTGGATAGCGACGGTGATTTGGACATGGCTGTGACGAGCATTAGTTCCAACACCGTTTCCGTTTTGCTGAACCGCAACAAAGAAGCCGATATTGCTGTTTCCGCAGATTCGCTTGAGTTTGGTATTGTCAGAATAGACAGTAGCGGAAGTCTGCAATTTAGCGTCTATAACGATGGTACTGAGGGAACCTTAGAAATCACGGATATTACTTCATCGAATACCGTCTTTGTACCCGATCTGGTTTCAATGTCCATTGCTCCCGGCGATACGGGACTATTCACAGTGAATTTTACACCCACGGCAGAAATGGCTTATTCCGACAGCCTGACGATTTTTAGCAGTGACCCGAATAAATCGCAGGTGAAACTGGTTGTCTCGGGTGAAGGTCGCGGCCCGGTGTGGCATGTTACCACCTCCGGTTCCAATTCAAATGACGGAACCGATTCTGCTCCTTTTGCCACCATCCAACATGGAATTGACCTGTCCGCTGATGGTGATACCGTCCTGGTCCATCCCGGTACATACATTGAGAACATCAATTTCAACGGGCACAATATTGTGGTGGGATCGCTTTTCTTACTCACCCAAGACACATCCTATATCTCCTCGACAATCATTGATGGAAATCAAAGTGGGAGTGTGGTGACGTTTGAAAGTAGTGAGGATTCGAGTGTTAAAATAATTGGATTTAATATTATTAACGGTAGTGGTTCAGATATATCTGGTACATTATATGGTGGCGGTGTTTTTATAAGCAATTCTAATCCAAGTATTTATAGTTGTTACATCCAGTATAATAGTTCACATATAGGTGGCGGGGTGTCTTTTATAAATAATTCTTCAGGGGAAATTAAACAAAGCCGCATTATTAATAATACAGGATTTGGAGGAGGGGCAGGTATAGCTTGTGTTTCAAGTTCACCCTTGATTCAATTAACGAACATATCAAATAATGTAGAAAACGGTTGGAATGGCGGGGGGCTATATTTAGAAACTGCCTCTCCTCAGATCATTAATTGTATTATTACCAATAATGTTTCTGGTCGTTATGGTGGTGGAATATATGCTTATCAGAGAAGCAACTCGGTGATAATAAACTCATCAATTGTAAATAATAATGCTGGTGAAAGCGGTGATGGTGTTTATTTAATAGATGAAACTCACATGAAAATGATTAATGATATTATTTGGTCGAATGATCTAGAACAGATTTCCTTTAGTTCCGGTTGGAATCCATGTAGCCTTTCAGTAGCCTATAGTGATATTCAAGATAGTTTGGATGGCATTCATTATACAACGGGTGAAGTATATTCGTTTAATGGCAATATTGATACTCCACCTTCATTTCGAGATACAAATGATTTCCATATTAATGATTATTCTCTCTGTATTGGTGCGGGAATTGATTCAACCCAAATCGATGGCACTTGGTATTATGCGCCAACAACCGACATAGACGGCAACATCCGCCCCAACCCGGTCGGCTCAAACCCGGATATGGGGGCTTATGAAAGTTCACGATCCGTACCGCTGCCTCCGGAAGCACCAACAAACCTTTCTATTTCGGAAGGGAATACCCGGCTCACACTCCGATGGACAGCCAGTACGGCTCCCAGTACAGATCACTATAATATTTATCGCAGTACTGTATCCGGTTTTACTCCGGCAAGTGTTTCCGACACGATTGCTTCAGTTTCCGTCAATGATACATCCTATTTAGATCAGAATCTCACCAATGATACGACCTATTATTATCGGGTATCCGCCGTAGATGGGTTAGGGAATGAAGGGGATTACAGTACAGAAACATTCGGGACTCCTCATACTCAATTATACACTGTGAAAACTGATGGCACCGGAGATTACACTGTAATACAAACTGCAATAGATGCTATGACTGATGGTGACACCGTCCTGGTTCATCCCGGTACGTATGTTGAGAACATCAATTTCAACGGGCATAATATTGTGGTAGGATCGCTTTTCTTACTCACCCAAGACACATCCTATATCTCCTCGACAATCATTGATGGAAATCAAAGTGGGAGTGTGGTGACGTTTGATAGTGGGGAGGATACCACAGCAGTTTTGAGTGGGTTAATAATACAAAATGGATTATCACAATCTGCTGGAGGAATAAAAATAGCATCTTCGAGTCCAAAACTACTAAATCTGGTTATTAAAAATAATCAAGCTTTAAGTGATGGAGGTGGTTTATATCTTAATAATTCCGGTGCAAAATTAATCAATTTAAATATTACTAACAATGTAGTAGGTAGCGAAGGAGGTGGATTAAGGATTGATGGCGGTTCTCCTTATTTAAAAGACAACAATATTAATGATAACAATGCAAATTCTGGTGCTGGTCTCACTATACAGGGAGGTGCTAATGTCATTTTAGATAAGTTAACTATTTATAATAATAGTGCGACAAATATGTCAGGTGCTCTGTCAACCCACTCATCGACTCTTCAATTAATCAACTCATTAGTTTATAATAATAATGCAAATAGTGGCGCAGGTGGACTAGATATTAATTATCAATCTGACTTAGTTGTAATTAATAGTACGATATCGAATAATGAAGGTTATAATATATACGCAGGAAATATATCAAATGTAAAGGCGATAAACACTATTATTTATAATCCTGTTTCGAGTAATGTTATTACTGAAACATTTGGTGTGTTTACTGCGAAATATTCATTAATCAGCGGGAGCTGGAATGGTGAAGGTAATATCGATACAAACCCTTATTTTGTTGATTCAACTAACTACCACCTTTTAAAATATTCCTCCTGCATCGGTGCTGGTGCTGATTCCGTACAAATAGATGGCACATGGTATTATGCACCAACGACCGACATAAGTGGGAATCCCCGCCCGAACCCTGCCGGCTCAAACCCCGATATGGGAGCATATGAAAGTACACTTCCCAGCCAACGGCCAAAGGCAGGTGCTATTGCTGATGGACTGACAACTGACGTGGATTGGTGGAATTCAGATATTTCTTTATCAGCCAATTGGGCTCCATTTGCTGATGACAGTACGGTTACTTATGAATATGCCATCGGAACTTCAACCGCAAATCTGTCCGATGTCTTGAGTTGGACGGACAACAATAGCGATACATCGGTTATAAAAAACGGCCTGACATTAACGGAAGGTTCAACATATTATTTTAGTGTAAGAGGAACGGATATTCATGGTCAGGTCTCTGATACGACAACAACAGATGGTATCACCATTGACATTATATCTCCGGTGATGATGTTTCTATTTGAAGGATCAACTTCAGAGGACAGAGATTATCAGAATAGTGACAGTTTGTTCACTCTTTCCTGGGGCGGTGTGGATGCAGCATCGGGTATCGTGAGTTATGCATACAGTCTCGGTACCAGTCCCGGTGATTCCAATATTATTACTTGGACGAATACGGATTCTATGTCTTCTATAACCATATCAGTTCAACTTTCTGAAGGCGTCACTTATTTCGCTTCAGCTCGTGCAATTGATGCGGCGGGCAATTCCTCGAGTTATCTTTCCGGCGATGGAATCATTATTGATCTAACCGCCCCGGTAGCAGGGGCAATATATGATGGCGCGGGTCAGGATGTGACTTATACCGCCAATGATACCGTGTTGTCAGGACATTGGGACCGGTTCACGGATAATATCAGCCAAATAGCGTATTATGAGTACTGTTTTGGCACGAACCCCGGTTCTGCCGATGTGATAGGCTGGATGGAAGCGGGTGTGGATACAGTGGTTGTCATTTCAGGTCAGACGTTACAGAATGGTCAGACTTATTATTTATCTGTTATGGGCAGTGCCGGGAATCGCTCGGCAGTAAGCAGCAGTGATGGGGTGACGGTGGATGTTGCACCGCCGATGGCCGGGATCGTAAATGATGGATTAACCGATGATGAGAACTGGTCCAACTCGGCTACGACACTATCGGGGAACTGGTCCGGCTTTAGTGATGGCTTGAGTGGAATCGCCTATTATGAATACGCGATTGGCATGAGTCCCGGTTCTTCCAACGTGGTAGATTGGACTTCAGTGGGGCTGGATGCAACGGTTACCCGGGATGGGTTAACTTTGACCAGTGGTGTCATGTATTATTTTACGGTTCATGCCATTGATAGTGTTGGAAATATTTCCGGGAACATAGCTACCGATGGAATCATGATCGATTTGATTGATCCGTTAGTGGGAGAAGTATGGGAAGGGACAGATTCCATCGATATCGATTGGCAATCCTCAACAACGAATTTAGACGTTTATTGGA
>JAADFQ010000193.1 GCA_013152835.1 FCB group bacterium | reverse complement strand
CCGCCTGCCCGGACAACCCGCCGACCCACCACCGGGATTCCACGATTCATCTTTCCGTGGTGAATGAGGGCACCTTTTCCGTCCGGCTGAAGGTGAGTGTAGAAGACAGCAGCGATGTCTGGACCTTCCGCCTGAATCGGGATGATTCGACCGTGGCTGTAATATCATCGTTGAGAGCCGACACCACCGTTCGGGACGGGGGTTTGCTTCCTGGCCACACCTACCGCTACCGGGCCTATTGGCTGGACGGAGGTATCGCCACCGACTCCAGCGAAGAGGTCACCGCCACGACCATGGACACCACCAGCCATAATTTTATCTGGGAGATTGACACACTGGGGAACTACGGCAGCTACCTGAATGATGTGGCAATTGTTGATGAGAATAATATCTGGGTAGTGGGTTACATTACCACCGACACGGCCACCTATAATGCCGCCCACTGGAACGGGAGTGAGTGGGAGATGATAGCAATACAACCGCAGGGATATATCTTACCGATTCAATGTATTTACTATTACAATGAGGAAGATATTTGGTTCGGGCAAAGTGGGTTACCGATTCAGTGGAATGGTCACGAGTATTATTTATATACACCGGCAAATAGTACTCACCCTGGTCAACCGACTATTAATGCCATCTGGGGCAGTTCTCCGGATGACATTTATTTTGTGGGCGACGGCAGCATCGTCCACTACGACGGTTCTGTTTTCAGGAGGATGGAGAGCGGGACGGAGGTGGATCTTATTGACATTTCCGGAACCACGGATTCCGAACACATCTTTGCTGTCGGAAAAGAACTCAGCGGTGAAAGCACAGTTCTGGAATACCACGACGGACTTTGGACCGTATTATACTACTCCCAGGAATACTACCCCCACGTGTCACTCTATGGCCAAGTGGGTTGTGTAAGTGTCTATGGCGATACGGCCTATATCGTAACCAAGAATGGACTGTGGAAATTTAATTATCAAACCAGATCATCGAAGCTTGTTTCACGTTACGATTCCATGTTGATCACCCAGGATTACAAATCTATTATTGTCCAGAACCCCAATGACATTGCTATGGAAGGCGCTGGCTTCCGTTTGATCCATTTTAATGGCGTCAATTACTGGTATGATCATACGATAGATACCCTGTATGAACACTTATACCAGATAAGCGGTGATTTCAAAGACAATCTGGTCGTGATAGTGGGAAATTACAACTGGGCTCAGGGCGGGTTGATTGTACGAGGGTATCGGTAAACCAAAATTGGAGGATACGATGAATAACTTTTTAAAACGGATTAGTTTTGCTTTAGTAATTTTAACTACCCTTTTTGGTCAAGCCGAATTCCAGTGTGGTACCGTAGACTACGGTCTGAACTTTAATCGTGATTTGCCAATCAATGAAGATATAATCATTCCAGACAAGGTTGTTTTATTATGCCGATATCATATTTTGAATCCCAGCAGTTCACGGGATGATGGGCCCAACGATCCAATCGCATTGACGCCGGAAGATGCAGAAGACCAACTTAACGCTGCTAATGTATTATTGGCTGATTATGGGATAGAATTATTGTGGTATAATGAACCGGTAATAAATAATGATAGTTATTTTAACTTCCCCTATACGAATCGTTGCGATCTATTTCAAAATTACAGTTCGATTAATATCCTGGATATCTATTTTGGACCATATAACAGTGCGTTATCCGGTGAAGCACCTGTTGCAGAAGGTATTCCCGGTAAAAGCCTCATAGTTTTTGACAGTGACTTAGATAATTATCCGAAAATATTGTTACACGAATTAGGACATTGCCTGGGGTTATATCATACATTCCGTGGTTATGGAAACCCAGGCATAAGCATTGATTGTAATGGGAATGAAGTTTCACCTGGCTGTCAGGAAAATATTGACGGAACCAACTGTTTAGAATGTGGAGATTATATTTGTGACACCCCTGCAGATCCCAACGGAGATGTGGATGATAATTGCAATTATATCGGTGAGGGTGGGTTCGTACCTGACACTCATAATTTTATGTCATATTATCCAAAAAACTGCATAGACCATTTTACAGAAGAACAGGTGATTAGAATGTTCCAAACAATTGCTTTTGGACAGGAGGTCGATCTCAGATCATTGGCAGTAAATTGGATTAATATAAAAGAAAAGAGTAAAATGACTGGAATGTTATTACAAGGTGATATGTCTTTTGATAACCAAGAGACAGAAACAGTATTTGAATACGAAAATATTCCATCTGGATCTATTGTTGACATTTCAATTGAGGATGCAGGGTTAATTGACAATGAAATTTTAATTAATCCTACCGGGGATTTATACACTCTTATTACACATAATACCCAAATTGGTAATGAATCCCATATTTCCTGGATAGGAAAATCAGATTATTATAAACTTAGTCAATTTAATGTAATGATAACTCAGGAATTTTATGGATATGGGGGCGTAATCGCGGACTATACTCAAAAAGTAAGCGTTAGAATAAATACAATTGTAGAAGGTATTGAAATACACGACCCCTGGTATGCCTATCAGGATCAAGGGACCTGGATCCAACCCGACACCTTCCTTCCCCTAAGCGTTCAGGGCGACGGCAACGGCCATGTGCAGGTGTTCTTGAATCAAGGACAAATAAATAATCCCAATTCTACTGATCCCATCTACTCCCTGAAGGCACCTAAGTACTACGCCACCACCGACGCCATCTATGCGTTCAGTCAGTGGACAGCCAGCGACACCGATTCTAGCGATAGCACGGCCGACGCGGTGTTCGGCGCTTATCCCGGTCATGAATCCGAACCCTGGTGGACTACGGTGGTGTTCAAAAAAGCGGGAGCGATCGTGACGGCGGAATATCAAACCGTACCTTTCGACCACTATTGGTTTGTCGTGGATGACAATTTAACGATTCCCGCCGGAGCGGACTATGCCCTGAGTCCCACTTTCGGAATCATGGTCACAGACGGTGTTCTGAATCTGAACGGTACCGCGGAACAACCGGTGATCCTCCATTCCTCCACCGCGGGTGAACAGTGGAGTGGAATCACGGTGGAGCCCTCCGGTTCGGTTCAATTGAGTCATGCGGTGATTCAAGGTTCCCGACAGGGGATCACCAGTGTTGCCCCGTTATTGAATATCCATGATATTACTTTCGTGGATAACGGTGTAGGACTGGATCTCAATGATATTCCGGAAGCCGGAATTAAAAACTGTATTTTTTATGGGAATGATGTATCGATCAATATTCTCAATAATCCCGGGAATCCGGATATTCATTATTGTCTGTTTTACAATAACACCACCGACCCCGGCTATCTACCGGTGGACAATAATCTCTTTGCCGATCCCTTGTTTGCAGATGCCGCAAATGATGATTATCATCTTGAGTATAACAGTCCCTGCCGGGATGCGGGTAATCCTTCAGTAACCGATCCCGACGGCACCCGGAGTGATATCGGGGCTTATTATTATCCTCAACTGAACGGCGACATCACCCAGGATATTACTTTAAGCGGAGAGGTGGCTTTCCAATCCGACGTTACGGTGGCGGGAACAGCCACCATGACCCTGGAACCGGGCACCCGGATGCTGATCGAACCGGGAGCCAGGCTTACCGTTAACGGCACATTGATCGTAAACGGGACGGCATCAGAACCGGTAGTGTTGGACTGCAACACACAGGGTTCCACCTGGAGCGGTATTGAAGTGGACGGGGGTCATCTTGAGTTTACTCATGGAGAGGTGCAAAACACCAACCGGCCGGGGATCGGCGTCCGCGGTGGCGGCGGGACGGGATTCATCCAGGATTCCCACCTTCATGACTGCACGGTGGGCATTCGCTTAAACCGGGCCGATAACGACTTCCGTATCGAAAACAATCAGGTGGATCATAACGCCATCGGAATCAATGTGATCACCACCAGTCCTTCCATCACCGGTAACACGGTCCATAATAATCAATACTACGGACTGGCTTTGCTCTCCGGCGCCAACCCGGTGGTGAAGGATAATGACATTCACCACAACGGAGACGGCGGCTTTCATTCGGCGGGTATCCTCATGTTCGGCAGTTCCCCGATCCTCACGCAGGCCTATCCGGTCATGACCTATACGGACCCATCCGCCTATCCCGTAAACAACCAGATTCACGATAACCTGAACAAGGGCGTGTACATCACCTATTCCGGGCAGCCCGACTTTGGCTTGTACGAAGAAGTGAGCGGCCGGATCTATGGTGGCTTTAACTACTTCCATGACAATGTGACCCACAGTATCTACCGGAATGACCACAGCACGGACCAGGCGGCCGATCCTCCCAGTCCCTTAAACCAGGATCAGATCCTGGCCCAGGCCAATTACTGGTACGGGGACAAGGGGAACGGAGACGGACCGATAGATTCCTACGGACCGTTTTTCTTCTCACCCACGGCGCCGGAAGTGCTGGACAACGCTTCCAATAATTACGACCCCCTGCTTACTGAAGGGTTGGTCAAGGAACAGGAAACCCTGTATTTGGATGCCATTGACCGCTATGAACAATACCTGAATACCAATCCGCCCAAGAATGAAGCCATGATTGCCTTAAGCGGGATCGATCGCTGCAAGACCAAACTGAAGCAGGTGGATGAATGGCGGGTGGAGCTGGAAGATATCGCTCAGAACTTCCCGAAGGAAGAAACGAAGGAGTTGGCGCAGAATTACCTGATCTGGGTGTACAAGAAGCTGAATCTGGACGCGGAAGCGATTGCCATGGCGGAGAGTCTGACGGAACCATACGTGGGCACCGCCTGGGAGGATTACTATACGATGGAGATTGCCATGCTGACGGAAGAGACCAACGGTGCTATTTTGATGAAAACAGGGAACGAAGAAGAATCGGTTCAGATGAAAGCCCGGCAGGCGAAAGACCGGTTGTTGAGTGAAGGGAAGCACAGTGAAGCGGCGGAGATTTACCGGCTGTTGTTCGGAACCGGTTCCGGACCAACCACGTCCAAAGCCGCCATACCGTTAACCTATGCTCTGCATCCCGCCTATCCCAATCCGTTTAATCCCGTCACGACCCTTAGTTATGCGCTCCCCACGGACAGTCATACCCCAATTGGTGATTTATGACCTGAGAGGCCGGGAAGTGCGAACGTTGGTGAACAGAGAAGAAACAGCGGGAACAAAAACCCTCCGCTGGGATGGGCGGAACAACCAGGGAATCCCGGTGGCGTCGGGGGTGTACATTTACTCCCTCACCGCTAATGCCCTAAACTCCGATTCCCGCTTCACGGCTCACCGGAAGCTGGTATTACTCAAATAAAATCATGAGAAACGCCCACGTTCCGGAGCTTACCCTTGCGGGGCGTGGGCGGTATCTTTGGTAAGAAACTTTTACAATTTGTAGTACATTTGCAGACTTGACGCATGGGAACAGAGCGGGTAGTTTCCAGGGCATGGGTTGGCTTTTGCAGATAAATCAGCCACATGGAGGAGTAGGTTTGAGAAACCGCGAATTAC
>JAADFQ010000192.1 GCA_013152835.1 FCB group bacterium | reverse complement strand
GGCTTTCGGAAAGGGATAGTCATTAACGTTTTCCGGTTGAATCCACCGATGCGGCTGCAGGGGGATAACTGGTTCGTTCTCATTCACAAGAAAACAATGAAACAACGCTATACGAATAGAGAAATGACTGTATGTATGCCGAACCACTCCGACCCGGGAACCGGGAACAATGTGCACTCGGCATTCTTCAATGAATTCCCGTCGTAATGCCATTTCCGCCGTTTCTCCCGGCTCTATTTTCCCGCCGGGGAGTTCCCAGAGTCCGCCGAGATGGCCGTTTTCAGCGCGGCGCGTGATCAGGAAGCGTTCTTTGTTCCACAGCAATCCAATAACCACATTGTAGTGTGGAGGTGTCTTGCGCTTGGTTTTCTGCGGGTACGTTTCAACATTGCCCCGGACACGGGCCTGGCAGGTGTCGGCAACCGGACATTGGTCACAATTTGGATTCCGCGGCCGACAAATCCGTGATCCTACCTCCATGATAGCCTGATTAAAAATTCCCGGTTCTACCGGTTGTATGGCTTTTTCCAAAAACGATTGTTGACGGCGGAGATTGAAGGGAGACAGGTTCCGCATACCAAAATACCGGGCCAGGAAGCGTTTTACATTGCCGTCAAGTACCGGTAATGACTGATGAAAGGCCATTGACAAAACCGCCGCTACTGTATAATCACCCACGCCCGGTAAAGCGCGAAATTGTTTATAATCAGACGGGATGATTCCCTGGTATTTATCCTGAATCATAACCGCTGCCCGGTGGAAGTTCCGGCAGCGTTGATAATATCCCAGGCCCTCCCAGACTTTAAGCAAGGTTTCCCGATCGGCATTGGCTACTGATTTTAAGGTCGGAAATCGATGTAACCAGCGATGATAATAGGGAATAACCGTCATAACTTGCGTCTGTTGGAGCATGACTTCCGATAACCAGATTCGATAGGGATCGTTCGTATTCCTCCAGGGTAAGTCACGATGATGGTCCCGATACCAGTTCAGCAAATCATGAATAATACTTGTAGTATACAATTATTATCGTATCAGTTGTTTTTTTGATAAGCCCCAATGAAGCGATAAAAGGATTTCCCGGATTTCTTCCCGGTCTTCCAGGGGATATGAATTCAGCAGGGACTGACCGAATGATTCAATCCGGGCTTCCAAATTCTGCTGCAACCGCTCTCCTTTGTCCGTCAGATAGACGCGCTTCACGCGTTTATCTGTTCCGGATATTTTCGTTTCAACCCAGTTGCGTTTCTTCATCACCCCGATTAAACGCGTCATTGTGCTGGGTTCCACACCCATTTTTCGTGCCAGGGTACTCATATCCAAACCTTCATCGGGGATACAGGACAGCAGCAGGATTTGCGGGAGCGTCACCTCCTGATCAGAGAATTGACTCCGGAATAGACTCTGCAGATCAAGTAATACATGTTTCAGGAGTTCGCCGAATTCCATAGTTGTATATTACAACTATTATCCTATTACCCCGGAAGAAATAATTCGAATTGTTTATCCGACGTTCAATGTTTTCCCGAACACAAGCGGAAAACGTAATAAGTAAAACGTAAATATTTAATTGGAGTCACTATTGACGTTCGGGAGTATGCGATTACAACTAAGCACAATAAACGACTATTCCGGGCGGGTGTTAATCAATTAAACCAATGGTCTACTAATTTTCTTACGGTATGAATGTATTCAGGCGTTGATCCGCAACAGCCGCCCAGAATGGTTACGCCCTGCAATAAGGCATCATGAATAAAGGATTCCCAGGTCCGATCGGAAAGTCGTTTTTCGATATGGCCGGTGGTATCCGGTTGGGTTAAACCCAGGTTGGGATAGGCTCCGATAGGTTCCTGGCGCCAGACTGCAATTTTCTCCAGAGCCTTTAGGGTATCCTTGTAATTACTGCAATTCAATAACAGGGAGTTAACAAAATTCTTTGGAAATTCCGGCAGCCAGTCCGCCAGTTCCGTACCATCCAACAAATGGTCTTCATCCTTTAAAATGAGGCTGAGATATTTGGGGAGTGGACCGGAGTCGCTTTCCACCGCCGCCTGAATTTCTCCGGCATGACCCAGGGTTTCAAAAAGAATTCCGTCCACAGCGGTTTCGCGGAACCAAAAAATAAGTTCTGCGAATTCTTCTTCGGCAACCGATTTTCCGGGACTAAGATCGGGACGGTAGCAATCTTCAAGAGATGTGATTGATCCCCAAACACGTTTTTCCCCGGCAGCTTTTCGGGCCAGTTCAACGGCTCGCAACAAACTTTCCCGGGCTCTTGTCCGGGACTGCTGAAAACTATAACCGGCTGAAAAATAAGTGCGGGGAGTGGTTCGGAACGTGTTCGTGGATAGAATATCGGCGCCGGATTCGATATAGGCCTGGTGGATGGCCAGAACATCTTCCGAAGCCTTCAGGTTGCAATCCGCCGACCACAAGGGCAGCGGAAGAGAATGGCCACGAGACAACAATTCGGTTCCCATGGCTCCGTCCAGAACCAGAACCTTAGCTGATTTTTGATCCATTGGGCAAGGGACCGTCCGGTTTCAGCAACCGGACCGCGCCATTCGCATCGGGAATTCCCAACACCAAAACGTCCGAATCAAATCCCGCGATACGTTTGACTCCCAGATTCACGGCGCAGATCACCTGCCGACCGGATAACGATTCCAGGTCATAATGTTCCGTAATTTGCGCGCTGGAAGACCGGATGCCGAGTGCGCCTAAATCAATAGATAATTTATATGACGGTTGTTTGGCTTCCGGGAAGGCTTCAGCGGTTTTTATGGTCCCCACCCGCAGGTCCAATTTGGCGAAATCAGAAATCGATATCATGTTTACCTATATATTTGTCAAACCAGTCCACAATGAATTTTAGTCGCGCTTCCCGACGATCCGGACGGCCATGTCGCGAGAGGCCGTGGAATTCTTCCGGAAACCGAACATATTCCACTTCACGTTTCAGGAATTTTAACGAGAGAAACATTTGGTCATCCTGCTCAATGTTACAGCGCAAATCATTTTCACTGTGAATAATAAGTAGTGGTGTTTTGCATTGGTTGATATACGTAATCGGAGACCATTTCCGGTATGTTTCATAATTTTCCCAGGGTGGACCGCCGAATTCGTTAGCCATATCCCATCCCACATCGGAATTCCCGAACATGCTGCTCAGGTCGGATACACTGCGCTGGGTCACGG
Organism: FCB group bacterium; assembly: GCA_013152835.1. Lineage (GTDB taxonomy): Bacteria > Fidelibacterota > Marinisomatia > Marinisomatales > J089 > J089. Next base: position 27 of record JAADFQ010000192.1, on the reverse strand, counting down.
CAGCAGCAAAACGATCAGTATGGGTTA
>JAADFQ010000191.1 GCA_013152835.1 FCB group bacterium | reverse complement strand
ATCGGCATCCCAGTTCCCGATGACCGGTTGTGCATGGGGATGGATGGAGATTTCCAAATGACGTCGTTCATCATGCAAAACTTCACCGTCCAGATGAAGAGGAATCGATCGCGGACTATCAATGACTATTTTTTTCGCCCGGTACGTTTTGACTTCTTCAAGTTCAGTAATAGTTCCGTTCAATAAGCGGTAAAAATTGATAATGATTGTCCAGCGGGAGATCTTTTCAATGTACGAGACATCAAAGACACCATCGTCCAATCTGGCTGCCGGTGTCAGTTGCAGTCCGCCGCCAACATTCCAACCGTTCCCAACACTGATCAGGAATGTATCCGCTTCGATAGTTTCTTTGTCGTCCAATATAATTTTCATGGGAATTCGACGATAAGTGATCAGGGTATAGGCAATGGCCAGTAAATATTTGATCGATCCCTTAATAAACGTTAATATCCGCCCGATATCGTTACTCCGCCCCTCAAAGCCCATCCCGAGTACATTAATAAATCGCCGACCATTTATTTCCCCCACATCAAGACGGCGGGCATCCTGCCGAAGCAGGATGTCAATATCCTGCTCAATATTATCATACGGTACCATGCAACTGCGGGCGAAATCATTTCCCGTTCCGATGGGAATCATACCCAGAGGTTTATTCAAATCGGGCAACCCGTTGATAATTTCATTGACCGTCCCATCACCGCCAACAGATACGATAACGTCAAAATCAGGACCAAATTTTTTCACCAGATCGATTGCATGAAGTGGTTCCTGGGTAAAATGGAACTCAAAAGAAACATTTCGTTCCAGCAAAATACGCTCGATTTCCGGTAATGCTTTCATCGTGCGGCCACTGCCACCAGCGGGATTCACAATTAATAAGTATCGTTTTGGTTTTGGTTCATTCATGAATTGAGTTCTCTAAAAACGGATGCAAGGAAACCTGGTACACTATGAAAAGTTAAGCCGTGTTCAGGAGATTAATTAACGATATTCTGATTTTCCCGTTCGGCTGAGGACTGCTTAAACAGTATTGAAAACAATTCACGGTCCGGATCATCAAACCGAATTTTACGCCGCGCCATCACTTTGGCGGCCACATCCATTGCTTTATCCAATCGATACGGTACGTACCGACCACCGGAACCCCATGAAAAGGACGGTACATATTTTCCATGCAATTCCGGGCCATACAGGTTACAGTTGAAACCCACTACCGTACCCGTATTCAGTGTGGAATTAATCCCGCATTTTGAATGATCACCCATAATCAGCCCCAGAAATTGAGTTCCGCTATCTATCCATTGTCCGTCGATCATCATTTTGACATTACCGTAATTATTCTTCAAATCCGAGTTATTGGAATCAGCGCCTATATTAACCCAGGTTCCCAAATAGGCGTGCCCCAGGAAACCCTCATGCTGTTTGTTTGAATAGGCGTGAATAATCGATTCTTCCACCTCTCCGCCGACTTTGCATACCGGTCCGATACTCGTGTTTTCATAAATTTTGGCGCCCGCTTTAATCAGGGAATTTTTCCCGATATATAAAGGTCCTTCCAGAAATGCATTCGGCAGGACGGTCGCATCATTATCGATGAAAATGGGACCTGCCTCGGCATCGAGGACCACCCCCGGTTTTATTACTACGCCCGCATTAATCTGGATATCCGATGCATTCAGGCAGGTGACATTGGAGGCCAGATCACCGGCAATACGCGTTGTTCCACCGGTTATGTATGAAAAGTCGGCAACGATCTCTGCGCCGTTTTTCCGAATCAGATCCCAGGGATAGTGAATGAGACAGGATGTGGTCTCATGGACCACTAAATCGGGGATTTGCATGACCTGGTCAGCGAATTCTATACTCAACGGATTCAACCGGTTCCAGGTTTCTCCCGGAAGATTTACGGCAACGATCTGATTTCCTTCGATGATAGCGCTCGGCAATTCCAGGGATTGTAGTTTCGAATTCAGACTTTCGTTCCAAAGCGTCCGACCATTAACCGCCAAAACGGGAAGCTGTTCATCCACCATTTCGTTAACGGTATGATCAGGGTATTGTCGTGCGGTAACCGACTTTAAATAATCTCTGACAAACAAACCAACTGTCATCGTAGGACCACGTTGGATTTTTTCAATCAGCGTATGAATACCACAGCGCAGATCGAAGGTCGGTCGTGACAAAACCAGCGGATTCAGTTTTCGATAGCCGATATCTTCAAACAGAACAAGGTTCATTGAGAACTCCTGATACTAATCATAGTTATTTAGTAAATCAACCATAAGCGATGAATTCCGCAGACAATTCCGACGCGGCTGCCTGATCCAGAATTACATTAGATTTCCGATGCATTTGAAGCATGGATGCCGGACACATAGCTGTTACCGGTCCTTCAATGGATGTTTTTACGGCCCAGGACTTCCCAGGTCCATTGGCCAGTAAAATAATTTCCCGGGCTTCCATAATGGTCCCGATCCCCATGGTAATGGCGTATTTCGGTACTTCTTCCATTGATGAAAAAAACCGGGCATTATCGATCCGTGTTTTTTTTGTTAACGTTTTCACCCGGGTGCGTGATCCCAGAGATGAACCGGGTTCATTAAATGCAATGTGGCCATTCCCTCCGATCCCGAGAATCTGAATATCGATTCCTCCCGCAGTCGCAATTTCCTGTTCATACCAGCGACAAAAATCGGTAACGACCGGATCGGTTTCGAAGGCGGTTATTGAAATATTCCCGAACATTCCCTGGGGGATATGAATTTTTTCCGGAGAAATATTGATATGCCGAAATAAATGATCCTGCATAAAATAGGCATAACTCTGGTTATGTGTTGGCGGAAGACCGATATATTCATCCAGGTTAAAAGTAGTAACCTTGGAAAAGTCCAAACCCTCTTCCCGGTGATAGCGGATGAGTTCTTTGTAGAGTCCCAAGGGTGTGCTTCCGGTGGCTAATCCAAGAACCAGGTTGGGCTTTTTCCGTAATCGATCAACAATCATTTTCGCCGCCACCTGGCACATAATATCATAATCATTTTCTACAATAACCAGCATATTCCCCTCCTAAGTTGAGTAACTTAAAAGAATTTTACAGGTAAAAATATACTGTATTAAAATAAACTATTGATGGATAGAATAGAATTCGGTAAATATAGTTAAAAATTTCTATTTTATTCAGGGATGTTATTTCTCCCAACAATTTTGCGATTCCATATCGTCAACCTATCTCGTGGCAATGCACTCAATTTCAATATCGGTTCCCATGGGAAGCGCCGCTACCTGAACCGCAGATCGGGCTGGTGGTTGCGTTGCAGCAAATCGACGCTCAAAGACCTCGTTGACTTCCTTGAATTGGTTCAAATCCGTCATAAATACCGTCATTTTCACGACGCGATCGAGAGAACTACCCGCCGCCTGCAAAACGGCAGATAAATTATTGAATACCTGTTCCACACGTTCCTTAAAATCGCCCTCGATTAATTTTCCTGTTCGGGGATCCAGCGGAATCTGACCGGCGGAAAAGAATAAATGATCGGTCAATATTCCCTGACTGTACGGACCGATAGCCGCCGGAGCATCCGGCGTTGAAACGATTGTCTTACTCATGATTTTCCTCCATCATCCAGGTTGCCAACCCTACTTCCGGGTTTGGGGAACGAAATACTGTTGTATCCATTTTTTGTATAATGAATTCACCTAC
>JAADFQ010000190.1 GCA_013152835.1 FCB group bacterium | reverse complement strand
CTACCAAACAATTCGAAAACGTATTCCGGGTAGATTATTCCCTGCGACATCAACGACTTTTTGGTGTAGAACGGAATTCGAAAGTATTTCCCATAACGGTTGTACGATATGACAGTTTGTTGATTGATCTTGAAACAATGAGTTCATTTACGGAGGATTTCCTGGTTCTGGATGCGGATACGGAAGGGATCCCCGATTCAACCTATATATTAATCGCGGCTGATCGCGATGATGGTCTCAAAGTCCAATCCTTTGACTACGTTAATTTTTTTGGTGTCTGGGGTTGGTATGAAAGCGGGTTTATCAGTGCCGAGTTACCCTCACTGGGAAGACCGTATGCGGTGGACTACGATTCCGGTATCATTGCCATGGCCACCGGACAGACCGGGTTTACCCTGTATGATCTGGATTTGACCTCAGGAATAGTTACTGAAACGTACCAATTGGATACTCCCTACACGGCCATGGATGTTCTGCTAAATTATCCTTTTCTTTATGTTGCCACGGATGACGGTGGACTGCTGGTATACCGGCTTTCCGATCAACCGCCGCAAGAAATCGCGCATGTGGCCGATCAGTTAGGCGTGGAAAGCATTGCTATCGATCAGGATTGGATGGTTTTATCCCTGACCCGGGATGGTATTGCCATTTACGATATTCAGAATCCGGAAAAACCGGAACCGCGAGGCATTTTTGATATTGGCTATACATACAGTTGTTCTTTCGCCAACCATTATTTACTGGCCGCAACCCGCGAGGGTTTGAAAGTGCTAAGTTTAGGAGAATAATTTCATGCAATTAAAAGCAATAATCCCCATTGCTCTGAGTCCGCTATTCTTTCTGTCGATGGCCGTCGGTGCTGACCTGTGGAATAATTCCAATGGAGCCCCCATCCGGCAGGGTATTTTCGTGGAGTGGCAGCGTACGGTTTGCCCGGGAGAAAATGGGTCCTTGATCGTTATTTGGTCGGATACACGGTTTGGCAGCCGGAATATTTTCGCCCAGAAAATTACTCCGGATGGAACCCGATCCTGGGATGAAGGCGGTGTGGCCGTCACCCGGCTTCCGGGACGACAGGAGGATCCGGTGGCCATCGAAGACGGACAGGGAGGAGCCTTTATTTCATGGGTGGATTATCGATTTGACGAGGATGGTGATATTTTTTACCAGCATCTGAATTCGAACGGCGAGATAACCCTGGACTCAAGTGGTGTTGCCTTATGTCAACAGTCCGGACTTCAAAAGTCAATATCCATGTGTACCGATAGTCTGGGAGGCGTTTTCGTATCCTGGCAGGACGGACGGAATGGCGTGGACGAGGACATTTACGGAACCCATATTTCTGCCTCTCAGGTTGTCGTCACCCCTGGCACAGGGACCGCAATAATCGCTCAAAATGGCGATCAGTTTGCCAAAAGTATTGAATACGGGGGTAATCACCAGGTCACGGTAGTATGGACCGATAGTCGGGCCGGAGCCGATTTGGACATTTATTTGCAAAAACTGCAACCGGATATGACGCCTGTATTTGCATCATCAGGATTGGCTATCGCCACAACATCGGCTCTGGAAAGCAGTCCGCGCACGACGTTTGTTCAGGGAGATACATCGATCATAGTCTGGCAAGCGGAAGAGAGCGATTCCCGGGTCTGGTACCAGCTTGTGAATAACGCTGGACCGGTAGGTACAGCAGCACAGATTTGTACATTTGCTTCGGACCAGTTAGATGCTCGGGTAAAACGAAATTCCAATGGGAAAATCGCTGTCCTCTGGAAAGATTTACGCTTCGATCCTGTCGATGGTGACATCTTTATCCAACAGGTCAATCCGGATGGGTCGTTGCAATGGAATAGCGAAGGTTTGCGGGTGGATTCGAATCCGGCGAAAAAGGGTTTTCCCCGATTGATTGAAAATGAATCCGATGGTGTGTTCGTCACCTGGGAACGCGGTTCCTTTCCCGAAGTTGACGTACTGACCAACTATATCACATCTTCGGGAACGCTGGCTTTATCGGACACCGGAAAGGTCATTTCCGGATTTGACGGTTATCAGTTCGGTCCCATTCCGGGGTTAGCTGATGACGGCACATTCTACATCGCCTATGCGAACCAGGGCAGCGGGAGTATTGATCTGACAATCCAATCGGTGGACACGACCGGCAACGTTCAATATGATTCTTCCGGCATTTTGATCCGAAACGGCCTGGACGGTGATGTCAAATATGTTTTTGGACCATCGGATGGAGATTCACTGGTACTAACCTGGGAGGACAATCGCCGGGGACGGAAAATTTATGGTACACGGATTGAATCCGGTGGCACGGCACCTGAATTGAATGGAAGTGCCCTGACGGTTCTACCGTCCGTATCCGAAGAGGTGGTCACGGAACCGATTACAATTCGCGGGAACGATGGCATTTATATTGCTACCTTTGATGCAGCTTCCGGAACGAAATTAATCCGACTGAATAAAGTGTCGTACGCACTTTCATCAGAGTGGACCGACGAAGGGTTATTGGTCAATGATACGTATGCAGACCAACGAAGACCGTTTCTGGTTCCATTGCCGGAAGGCGTCCTTTGTTTCTGGTCCGAAATACGAAACGCCATTGATTTTGATATCTATTATCAGCAATTTGACGGAAATGGTACGCCGGTTAATCAAGCCACGGGAGTACCACTGATAGAAACCTATTTTATTGACGAATATGTTGAATGGGCAGCCCTGACGCCGGATGGGAATATTCTGGTTTTCTGGAAGGAAGATTCCTGGGGAACAGGCGTCCTGAAATACACCCAAATTACACCAGCGGGACAAACCGTTTTTGGCTGGCCTCCCGGCGGATATACCTTAGCCGGTCCTTTCGGTGACCCGGGAAAACTCAAGGGACAAGTAATTTCATTGGATGCAGGCGTTATGTTAATCTGGGAGGAAACACGAAATAATTCTGCCGATATTTATGGTCAGATTCTATCCTGGGATGGGGATCCGTTGTTGGGAACGTCCGGCGTCCCCTTAACCGAAGCCTTGAATGACCAGACCAATCCGTCCTTCGATGTTAATGTAAATATGGGAACCGCATTGGTCGTCTGGGAGGATTTCCGCGATGGAATGGACTTTAATCTTTACGGACAACTGGTAGATGTTCAAACCCCGGCCCTGATTGATTCCAACGTCGTGATTTGCAATGCCGATCAATATCAGTTGCGTCCTTTCGTTAAGGCCCTGGATCAGTTCGGGTATGGAATCGTTTGGGAAGATGAGCGGGGAAGTATTGTGGAGGATCCGGTGCTCACGGGAGGGATGGATGTGTACATGAATGGTTTTACTGACCATTTACTATTTGATTTGGAAGGTGTGCCTGTCGCCCGTGAGTATCATGATCAAAAGCAACCGCAGATATTTCGGTTGAATTCAGATGAGTATCTGGTAACATGGTTGGATTTACGGAGTTCCGGCAAAGCCGATATGGTAAATCTGTACGGGACTGTTCTCCAGCGAACAGATCTATTGACCACGACACCCCCCGGATTGGTACCGGATCAATTTCGGGTTCATCCCGCCTATCCCAACCCCTTCAACGGTCCGGTTACTTTCGTTATCGATTTTCCCCGGCTGGAGCCGGCCCGATTGACGATTTATAGTCTTTCCGGTGCAGAAGTGTATCGTTCGTTAATTCTTCCTCCCAATCGTGGACAAGTGCAGGTCCGGTGGCAGGGAACGAATATTCAGGGGCAACCACTGTCCAGTGGAATCTATTTGTATCGGATTCAGATCGGTGAACGATTCTGGAATGGAAAGCTGACCTATTTAAAATAACATGCAACGTTCGGCCATCATTTTCTGTTGGGTCCTGATCCAAAGTCTGGGAGCCCAGGTTGGATTGGATTCCCGCTACCATACTGTTCCTGAAATTGCAGCCGAATTGGATTCCCTTTCGCAAATTCCGGAATACTTCGATATCTTTCGGGTCGATACTATCGGATACTCTCAACAAGAGAACATTCCCATTTTGGCCGGTGTGATTTCTGAAAATGTGCGCGTAAAAGAAGATGAACCGCGGATTTTATTCGTGGGACAGGTCCATGCGGAAGAAATACTAGGTGTTGAAGCCGTGCTGAAATTGATGGAAGATCTATTGGATCCCGAACCTGCTCAAGGGTTGCACGCCACTATTTTGCGACAGAATCTGGAAGTCTGGATCGTTCCCACCGCCAATCCCGAGGGTTTGAATGTGGTTTATGCCGGTCTGGATTTTAGTTATCGCAAGAATAAACATGATTTCAGTTCCGACGGTCCCTGGCCTAATGGAATTTTTGATTTTGATCCCGCTATCGGAAATGACATTGATGGTGTGGACCTGAATCGGAATTATGATTTTAACTGGATTTTTGGCGATGGTTTTATGGTTCAAGACGGGAGCTCCTACGGAGCGCATTATGATTACTATAAAGGTCCGGCTCCGTTTTCCGAATCGGAAACAAAAGCGCTTCGCGACCTGGCGCTTGAAAGAAAATTCACATTTTCCATTATCTTCCACAGTAGTCGTTCCGGGAATTTTTCCGAAAAGGTATTTACTTCCTGGCGTTGGGCAAATGGGAAAATATCGCCCGATTTTGACATCATGAAATCGATTGGTGACCGGGTCGCCGACTTGACGATAAAAGAAAATGGGACCGGTTCCTATTTATCACGAGTCAGTACCTCACGCAATGGAAAAGCGCATGACTGGTTCTATACAAAAACCGGATGTTTTCAATATTTAATCGAATGTGGTACGGCCAATCTGCAACCCGATTCAACGTTGATCGAGGATACGGCGGATCGCTTACAACCGGCCATGTATTTCTTAATGGACCGGGCGATAGGATTTCAGGAAGACGCCGCACAAGTTACCGGGATTGTCCGTGATGGTTCCGGAGGAAGTCCCTTATCCGGGGTTATGGTGAAAATTCTGGAAAATGACGGACGAGTCTTGGCTCCCCGATTAACCGATGAATTCGGCAGATACCGAAGAATCATGGCTCCCGGTTCTTATGAGCTTCAATTTTCTGCGGCGGGATATGCATCACAAACATTTTCCGTCACGACTAACAATTCCGCAATTACACGTCTGAATGTGGATTTAATGCCGGTACCGGAATATTCAGTTTTTCTCACCCTGATACCCGATCCGGGATTCTCATTAACTGATTTTCCGGTACTGATTAAACAGGATGGTTGGAACTCGGATACGCTGAACGTGGGCTTCGGAACAACAGAATTAACGCTCAGCGAAGGGCTGTGGGCGTTCACTATTTTGGATTCGGGAGCGAAACCGTGGTACCGGCAGATATATCTCCAGAGTGATACGGTAATCAATGTGGGCATTAATTCTCCCGACATCGTTCGTACACTTGACTTCAATGCCGCCTCCGATTGGCAGCTCTGGACCGGACCGTGGATCACTCACGGCGATACGCTGAAGTCGCAAAGTGCCTGGTTGTATTCCAATCAGGATTCCACCGAAACACAATTTCAAATTCTATCCCAAGCCATTGAATTTACTGGCAGCCAGTCCCTGACATTGGTCATCGATCACCGGTTTGAATTGGAATGGGATGTCGATACCGTCAGTGTTACTCTCGAAGATACGGTTGGTCATATCCTCGCCCAAAAATGGTGGACGGATCAATCCTGGAATCGATTCAGAAAAAGCTATCTCATGATTACGGATTCTGCCGGAATTTCACCGGTAAGAATAAGATTACGTTTTGATCGGGATGGTTCCGTGAATTACCGGGGTTGGGAAATCGGAGGTCTGACGTTATACGCCGGAATGGACCCCTGGTTGGGCGTTCAGTCAAGTCCGGTAATCCAGACGGCACTGCCCAAATTTCGACTTTCCAATTTGTTCCCCAATCCAACTTCAGGCGGTGTATCTTTTTTTCTGACACCGGGAAAAGATCCCGTTCAACTTCGCGTATTTAATTTGCTGGGGCAGGAAATCTATCGGGAAACTTTTCCCCCGTTGTCTCCTGGAAGACAACAACTCTATCTGAATTTTCGTAATCTTCAAAAAGGGAAACTGGGATCAGGCGTTTATTTCGTTAAACTGGAAGACCCTCATCAAACGGTAATTAAAAGATGCATTTATCTAAAAAATTAGTCATTCTCTCGATTCTCTTCACCTGGGCCGGCGCTGTCCAGCCATCCGCTTTTCGCGGGATAAACGCTGCCGAATTGAGCTCTCGTTCTTTACCGCTCAGCTATCAATCATTAATCGAATCGTCCTATGGTCTTGATCCAAACCAATTAACATTTTCCCGGGGAACCTACCTGATTATTTCGGCTGATGTATATGCACCATACCTGAACCCGTTGGCGGAATTCAAAGCTTCGCAGGGATTTGATGTTCAGGTACGCACCCTGGCAGAAGTGGGGTATACAGCTCCGGAGATTAAGTCGTACATCGATTCTGAATTAAGCGCGAACCCCTTACTTGAGTATGTATTGTTTGTCGGTGATGTCGACGGGGTAGGAGCAGTGCCGTCCTTCTATTATGGTCCCGAAAATGATGTTTCCGATCAATCCTTTTCCCATTTGCGTGGCGATGATTTGATTCCGGATATTTTTGTGGGACGGTTTTCCGTGGATTCCATCAGCGAACTGGCCGTATTGATCAGTAAAACCATCCATTATCATCGGGATCCGCTGTCAGCGAACCCCGACTGGTTGAATCGGGCGCTGGTCGTGGCCGGGAATTACAGTAATACCTTACCGATTCCCGTTACGCCGAAATGGACATCCTATTGGGTAAAAGAAGAGTTGGAATTGTATGGATATTCCGAAGTGGATACGGTTTTTTATCCGCCGGTTCAGCAAGGAGCGCCGTTAATCCGGGAATCTATCGATCAAGGTGTCGGACTGGTGAATTATCGTGGCTGGGGAGATGCCAACGGCTGGCATTATCCTGAATTCCATGTCGGGGATGTGGCCACACTGAATAATGGGTGGATGACACCCGTATTTACCAGTTTTGTCTGTAACGCCAATGATTTTGCTAATAATGTGGATCCCTGTCTTGGGGAATCTATTATCCGTTCCGGTACACCCAGTTCACCCAAGGGCGGCGTGGCGATGATCGGCCCGTCCGATTTGCACACATCGACCAAATATAATAATATCATTAACGCCTACATGTATGATGCCCTGCTTGATGAAGGTATCAAGGAATTGGCCCCGGCGATGCTGCAGGGGCAATTGGGTTTATTGACCGAGTTTCCCCATCAGGACGGCCCCGGAGAAGCCCAGGAGAAATATTTCAATGTATATAATGTACTCGGTGATCCCAGTCTGAACGTTTTCACCGGCACACCCGATCAATTTATGATTACGTCAGCACCTGTTTCCGCCAATGACGGCTATGTGGAAGTACAGGTGACCAACCTGGCTCAACAACCGGTCCCTGGGGCGGTGGTGGCCGTGTTAAGCGGAGGTGAACTCCTGCGGAAGGGAATATCCGATTCGGATGGCATGGTTTACTTTTCAATTGATACGGTAGTTGCAACACTCGATATATATGCCAATCATGCCGATTTTATTCAGGGACACGCTTCGATTACAGTCAATGCGTCTAACCAGGATGTGGCATTCGCGGGATACACGTTAAACTCAACGGAGGAACTGCAAACGGTGAACCCGGGCGATAGGATATCGCTCATTCCGATGTTAACAAATACAACTTCCACAGCAATTCCCGCCGGTACGGGAGTCGTTTCCACGATACGGAATGGACAATTAATAACGTCTGATTTCCAATATCCCCAGTTACCTCCCGGGAATACCGTCGAAGCATCAACTCCGGTGGAATTCCGGGTTGCAGGATTCCCCTATCGCGGTCCGGTACGAATTACCCTGACTTCTGAATCGGAAGGTTGGACCGGCACGCTGACCATTCCGGTGAATCGTCCTGCTTTCACAATCGAACCTGAGTTCATGTTAAATGGTCCCGTGACCGATCCGTCTTTCCATATTCTTAATCCAGGTGCCTGCCGTTTGACCGATATTGTGTTGACGTTGAACCCGTTATCCGATTCATTGGCTATCAGCGGTAATGGCGAATCACCTTTGTTTGGTATAGATCCGTATAGCAGCGTATCGATTGTTCTTTCCGGTGTGACGATTACACCCGGGGATGTTGCTTCCGGAAGTGACTTGTCCTACGAAATGGAATTGCGTCAGGATACGCTCACCGTTTTTCACCATTCGGCCAATCTATCGATCCCGACAGAGTCGGTGGCCGATCCGGTCCCACATGATAATTACGGATATTGGGTATATGACGATCAGGATTTGGGTTATTCACAACGTCCCCAATTCAACTGGATCGAGCTGGACCCGGTTTACGGGGGCGGCGGAGGGCTGTATCATCCCCTGGATGACGATGATCATGTTGATATTGACCTGCCGTTTAATTTCCAATATTTCGGACAGGATTTTTCTACCGTAACGATTAGTTCCAATGGATGGATTTCCTTTATTCCCTGTGAGATAGATTATTTTTGGAATTATTCCATTCCCATGGCCCTAGGACCGCGGGCACAGGTGTCCGCTTTCTGGGATGATCTGGAAGTGGTCGGGAATGACAGTATTCGTGTTTTTACACAATACAATGAAACTCAGGGGAATTTTGTAATTGAATGGTCCCGAGCCCTGAACAACTTCGATGAAGTCACGGAAGAAACATTTGAAATCATCCTGTATTCCCAGGCGGCCTATCCCACACTTACCGGGGATGGAGTGATTGATATCCAGTATTTGGAAATCGGCGATGTGGATGTGGTTAAAAATTATGCGACCGTTGGGATTGAAGATCCCGATCAAAACGATGGAATCCAGGTAACATTTAATAATACTTATGCTCCGGGAGCCGCACCGTTGGATAATTCGCGGGTCTATCGGTTTACAACCGAAGCGCCCGATGGTTTCGTCCCGTCCTTATCTGTTCAGGATCAACCCGCCATCACCGACCAATTCAAAATTCAACCGGCGTATCCCAACCCGTTTAATCCTGTAACCACCATACCGATTACCGTATCTAAACTGCTACCCGTTCAGGCGCGTATTTATGACATAACCGGTCGTTTGGTGTTTGACTTTGGCCTTCTTGAATTGAAGCCCGGGACGATTCACTTACGTTGGGAAGGTGTCAATCAATCGGGGCATCCGGTAGGAAGCGGAACGTATTTCCTGCGGGTAAGGCAAAAAGATGAAATTCGAATTCAAAAACTGTTATTATTAAAGTGAGAAGAACATGATCCAGATTTACACAACATCCTGGTGTCCGTATTGCCAGGCGGCAAAACGGTTACTGCAGTCAAAAAATATTCCGTATGAAGAAATTGATATTGAAGCCCGGGGTATTTCCCGCGCCAAACTGGTTGAACTCACCGGCGGACGTTCTGTCCCCCAAATCATTGTGGACGGGGAATCGATTGGCGGATATGATAATCTGGTGAAACTGGATTCAGCCGGAAAACTCCAGGCTACTTAATCCAGGTGAACTTTTTCATCACGGTTACATCAGGTGTTTCGACGATAAAAAAGTAGATTCCTGAGGGGGAAATTGTTTGATAGTTGTTGAGTCCTGTCCAGGTAAATTGTAATTGCGAGGCCGGTTGAATCCCTTGAAATAAATTGGCGATATATTGCCCCGCAATGTTGACAATTCTGATATTTATTTTCACCAGATCATTGACCTGAATCGTAAACGTGATTCCGGTTTTTATTCCTCCCGGATTGGGGAAGGGTGGTTGTATTACAACGACATTATCTTGTTCCGGTGCACGGGTAACCGTTACCGTATATCCATATCTTCCATTCACTGTATCCTGAGCTGATAGCGCCAAACTGATCCATTCTGCATAGGACCGTGACGGAAGTATGAAATCCCACCCCTGCGTTATGGTATAGGATTCCGGTGATGTTTTCACAATCCCAATCGCTTTCACATTTTGATAATTGCCATCGGGAGTGGATAAACGTATGCGTACCGGATGGTCAATATTAAAATCAAAATATTCACTACTGTAACGACGTAATTCATACGATGTCCAAGACGTGTCCTGATAAACCGTTTTTCGAATCGCAGGGCCGTTGACCGGATAGTCCGGCGCTTCCCGATAGCGATAATTCGCCGCTGAAATCGATGGTGACAAGATTCGGTTGGCGATCACCATGCCATTAAAAACATCCTGGAAATCAAGATTGTGGACCGCCAGACCATCCTGAATTGCCCTGAAGTCATAGGTGCCGTTTTGGCTGTTGTACGCGATACTGGATTCAAATATGCCACGGATACTTGCTTTTCCATTCCAGTTTTCTTCTAAATAACGGAAAAATATGTATGATCCATACATATGTGTTCCATAAGCATCAAGACTGGTTTGGGGTGATTGGAACCAGGGCGGCATGTACTGATAGCAGTCATTTATCTGATCATACATGACTTCCTCCATCCAGACTGCCGTTGCTTCCAGGAGCCAGATTTCTTCATATCCATCATAGCCGAATTGAATGGCATGAAAAAACTCATGGGCGGCCGTAACGCGAATGTTTTGAGAAGCATTATTTGGGAAACCGGAATAATTATTTCTCAGTGCCATGTAACTGGTAAGGGCATTGTATTCTGTGATCTCCGTCGAATGTTCATTATCACCAGTACCTTGAGCGAAATATTCACTTTGGGTATATCCATAATACCCGGGATAAATATTGCGTAAATAGATATCATAAAGACCGTTTCCACCATTGTCGGTTGTTACCCAATCATCCCCGGGGGGCGATATATAATCCATATCCTGAACCAGGGCGGAATAAATGCTGTCGAAAACCGACGCTACCAGATCCACATAATCCGGAAGAGAATTCCCGTCATTATCCGTACTACTGACCGCATTGATTCCGGTGAGTGTATAATGTATCCGGAAGAAAGGCGTGTCAAGGTATTGATCCAGACCATCAGCTTCGGACCGGGATAAAGTTGTTCGGGTTGGCGTAAGTCGAAACCCTTTATTATGGAGCAAAGTTTGGCTTTCTGTCGGAAGTGTTGTCCCATAATGCGCCAGCCAGAGCAAATCCATAGTCAGATCACGGGAAAACGTTGTTTGTTCATTGTTCAGGGATGTAAGAAACGCATCCGCATCGAAAGGGGGAGGCTGTTTAGCCAAACCGGTGGTCAGGGCGAATCCCAGGATTAGCACCCACCGGCGACTAATCCTCCGGAAACGAATCATCACGCCGGTTTTTCCTGAAATCTTTACGATGTTTGAAGCGTAAAAACAGGCCCATGAGAACCATTCCCAGGGCAAAATAGATTGCGAAATAAACAGAACTACTCATGTCGGACCCGGGAACGAATAAAATGATCATAAACATAGGTTAGCCCCAGAATGGATATACCCGTGGGTAGCTCCCAGCCCGGTCTGGATTGATTATCATTGGCCAGAATGCCGGAAACGGTTAATGAGACACCAACCAAGTAGGCGGCTGAACGGATGCGGAGATAAAACGGTGATTCGGATTTACGCTTTGTGTTTACGGCGGAGGAAACTGCGTCTTCCGGAGTGATTGCCTCCGACTCCAGGGCGGCCAAAATTTCAGCGCGGGGGAATCGTAAAGCAATGTCCACTTTTCCAGGATCATTGAATTGGAATTCAAAGGCCTCCAGTGTTGTGTGCAATCGAAAAGCAAGTTGTGTGGATTCCTTGGAATTGAGAACTTCCAACCGATCAAGTTCAGCATAGGGTTGAAAGGAGGACATCAGGGCTGCGCTGTCCGACTGACATTGGAACAGCGTGATATAAAACCACTGGTTTTCTGCCTGCCAACCGGCAAGATGATCCGGTGTAATCGGTGCCGAGAGTGATAATCGCACCAGAAGACCATTAATTTTCGGTTGGACCTCGATGGCGTTGATTTCGATTGGGGATTGACTAAAAACAGGAACTGTAAGAAACATACACAGCAGTAGGCGTATGCCGACAGGAGCAAGGCACATCCGGTGAAAAGCAGTTTGATTTTTCACCGCATACAATGTGTCAAGGAAATCCTTGGAGGGGAATACTTCAGTTTCCATAACATGTAAATTACATACTTCGGCCTTGAAAAATAAAGAAATAGCGGTTGATAGGGGATATAGACGACGGGTATTTTTTGTTTATGAAAAAGTACTTAAAAATTCTCAATATCATTCTGGTCTTGGTTTTTGCGTCCGGACAGACAACTGGTCAATCCATGCAGGGAGCCGTGGGGTCAGTAACGTTGGACGGGAAAGTCTGGAATTCGTTGGCGTTCCGACCGGTTATTCCAATCGGGAAAGCCGCCCTGGCCTTGGATCTGGTGTTCTATATAGATGGCGAAGGTAATTTGCATAAAGATGAGTGGGATTTTTCCGATGGAACGGCGATAAAGAATACCCTGCTGGATAAAATCTACTACATCCGTTGGGGACAGCCCGGGGATAAACTGTATCTAAAAGTTGGCGCTTTGGATCGCGTTTCTCTTGGCTATGGAATCCTGGTTAACGGGTACAGCAACACACTGTTTTACCCGGATGTGCGCAAGACGGGCCTGGAATACGGCGTGAAATTAAACCGGTTTGCGGTTACCGGTTTTGTCAACGATTTCAAGGAAAATATATCGTTGACCGGAATCCGTATCGAATCGTCCGCTTTTACCGGATTTCCAGTGGCTGCCAGCGCCGTTCTGGATCGTAACCAATTTCTGGCGCTTCGTGATCGGGACGGTGATGGACGACCGGATGTGGTGGATGATTTCCCTAATAATTCACGGTACTGGTTGGATAGTGACCATGACGGTTTGGCGGATGTGGATCCGCTGGAATTGGATATCGATGGCGATGGCATCACCGACACACTGGACAACAGGATTCCCGGATGGCCCCTGGATACGACTATCGTTCTGGATACGGACATTCAGACGCTTCCTGATCCGTTGAATATTCAGACCACCTCCGATCCTGTTGGAGCATTGGCGTTTGATGTGGGTTTTCCTCTGTTCAGCAATAAACGCTATTCGGTGTTTCTGTATGCTCAGGCGGCAAAATTAATCGGAGAAACACGTAATCCGGAAACACAAGCCAAAGAGCAGTTGGGGTCGGGTTTGATTCCGTTAGGCGCCGGTATCCGGTTTGGTCCGTTGCGGGTTAGCCTGGAATATCGAATGGTTCCGCACGGCAACTTCGAATTCGGATACTGGAGTCGTACCTACGATGCGGAACGCGCCGTCCTGTCCGTATCAGGGAGTGATAAAATATTAATTACGAAAGAATCTCAATTGGGAAAATATGGAGCATTAAAAGGCATCTATGGACAAGCCGTTATCAATTTAATAAACTGGTTCAATATTTCTGCTTCCTATCAAAACCTGGCGGGGGAGAACTGGAATGCAAACCTCCAATCCTTTGAGACATCTAACGTGGAAAGTTTTCTGGCATCCGTATCCCTCACCAAACAGGTGAGTAAATTGAAGGAAGCACGACTGTATTATCAGCAACAGAATGTTCCCAATCCCTTTCAGTTTGAATTTACGGAAAACACGGTTATGGGGTATCGCCTGGGTCTCGAAATGGGTGGTGGAATGGTGATCACCTATCAAATGCAAAAAACATTCGTGGATTTAAACGGCGACGGCGACGTAAACGACCGCAAAGAAGCGGTCAAACATATCGTTTTTGAAACCAGTTTCGGATTTTAAGCAGTATGGACAGTAAAACAATCCGGGAATCGTTTATTCAATTTTTCCGGTCCAAAGACCACAAATTTGTACGCAGCGCCCCGGTGATTCCCTGGGATGATCCCACGCTATTGTTCACCAACGCCGGGATGAATCAGTTCAAGCCTGTTTTTCTCGGTGAGGAAGCCGCAAAATTTTCCCGAGCTGTCAATAGTCAGAAATGTATCCGTGTCAGCGGAAAACATAATGATCTGGAAGAAGTAGGGCAGGACACCTACCACCATACCTTTTTTGAAATGCTGGGGAATTGGAGTTTTGGCGATTATTATAAGGCGGAAGCTATTCGCTGGGCCTGGGAATTATTGACCGAAATCTGGGGACTGGAAAAGAGCCGTCTTTGGGCCACGGTTTATAAGGACGACGACGAAGCTTTTAATTTATGGGTATCGGAGACCGATATCGGCAAAGATCGTATTTTACGATTCGGAGCAAAAGAGAATTTCTGGGAAATGGGTGATACCGGTCCCTGCGGTCCCTGTTCCGAAATTCATTATTATATCGGCGACAATATGAATCAACAATCGGCGGACGGCGTGAATGCATCACCGGAATATTGGGAACTTTGGAACCTGGTCTTTATGCAGAATTTCCGCCATGAGTCCGGTAAACTGACCGATCTGCCCAACAAGCACGTGGACACCGGCGCGGGATTGGAACGGATCGTGGCCGTCCTTCAGGGCAAGCAAAGTAATTACGATACGGATTTGTTCATGCCGATTATTTCATCGATTGAAACGATTACCGGGGAGACCTATGCCGAACGTCCGGTTCCCATGCGGGTGATTGCCGACCATATCCGGATGCTGACTGTATCCATTGCCGATGGCGCCATGCCCGCCAACGATGGGCGGGGCTATGTTTTACGGCGGATTCTACGCCGGGCGTCCCGGTTCGGCCGCATACTGGGCATGGAAGAGCCGTTTCTGTATCAATTAGTGGAAGCTGCGGAATCAATCCTCGGATCGATTTACCCGGAAATTTCCGATAAGAAAACTCATATTCAGCACGTGATCAACGCGGAAGAAAAATCTTTCAACGAAACCCTGAATCGGGGGCTGATTCATTTTGAAAAGATTATACAGCATCTTTCCGGAAACGAAATACCCGGTAAGGAAGCGTTCCGACTCTATGACACATATGGATTCCCATTGGATTTAACCCAGCTCATGGCGCGTGAGCATCAATTGACCGTGGATGAATCCGGTTTTAACGAAGCGATGAAGGAACAGCGTTGCCGGGCGAAAGCGGCTGGGAAATTCAAAGCGCGAACGCAAGAAATTAACTGGCACCACATCACTGAAGGAGAATCCTCGGATTTTTGCGGTTATGATTCCCTGTCGACTCAATCGGTGATACGGAAAATTGCGGATGTAAATGGACAGAAGTGGCTGATCCTGGATAAAACTCCTTTTTACGCCGAATCCGGCGGTCAGGTCGGTGACCTGGGAATCATCACCGGGGAGGGAATTGACTTGCGCGTTTTGGATACGCAGAAAGACGGTTCGGAAATCCTGCATATTTGTGAAGGTGACTTTCCAGAGAATATTTCCAGTCCTTCGGTAAACTGTCAGGTGGATGTGGATCGGCGGCAGGCAATAAAATTGAATCATACGGCCACGCATCTCCTGCACCGGGCATTAAAAGATGTATTGGGTGATCACGTACATCAGGCGGGGTCGTTGGTGGGACCTGAACACCTCCGGTTTGATTTGACCCATTTTGAAAAAATGTCCCCCGAACAATTGAATCAGGTGGAATCCATTGTAAACCGGGAAATACTAAAAAACCGGAAGTTGAATGTTGCACTTAAAGCATTTGATGAGGCCCGGGAAGCCGGTGCGGAAGCCTTGTTTGGAGAAAAATACGGTGATGTAGTACGGGTGGTTACGGTCGGGGATTTTTCAAAAGAATTATGTGGAGGTACACATGTAGAACGTACCGGTGATATCGGATCCTTTAAAATACTGGAGGAAACATCGCTTGCCGCAGGTATCCGTCGAATCGTTGCCGTTACCGGTATGCGTGCATTTTCAATCTTTCAGGAACGTTCAACTGAATTGCAAAGTCTGGCGGCAATCCTGCGCTGTAGCGAACGGGATTTGGAGGAGCGTATCACCCAGCTTTTGAAACAGAAAAAGGAATTAGAAAAAAATCGCCATCGGTCCCCGGTATCATTAACATCGATTAGCGAACTCATAAGCAAAAGCCAAACTCTGGAAAACATCTCCGTGTTGGTAAGCTGGGTGGAAGCGGAAGATGATAGCGCTTTAAAGACGACCGGAGATCAACTCCTGGAAAAATGGCCCTCCGGGATTGCCGTCCTGGCGTCTAAATTAATTCCCAAACCTGTTATTTTGGTTGTTGTGACGCAGGACCTGATTAAATCCGGATATCACGCCGGTAAGATCGCCAAAGCAATCGGGAAAATCATGGACGGTGGCGGCGGCGGACGTCCCCATCTGGCCACTGCCGGAGGAAAAGATAGCGGCAGACTTAAACAAATCATAAATGGCGGTGCGCAAGCATTGCAATCGGTATTAACACAGGGAAAATCCGAATGAAATTTCAACAATCCGGGACTAATTATTTTGTCTACCTTGAAAAAGGCGAACCGATTATGTCGTCCCTCACTGAGTTTTGCAAATCCCAGTCTATTTCCAATGGTTTAATTACGGGAATCGGGGCGGTGAATGAAATTGAATTGGGTGTGTTTGTTGTGGAATCGGCTTCCTACCATAAAGAGATATTTCCTGAAACATTCGAACTCACCAGTTTTCTGGGGAATATCACCCTGAAAGATGGTGCGCCGTTTATTCATGCACATATCGTATTAGGTAAACACGATTTTCAGACAATCAGTGGGCATTGCTTTGAGATGAAAGTCGCTGTCGTGGGTGAATTCATTATACAAAAAATGGATACAACGGTATTTCGCTCCACAAACCCGGAAGTAGGGTTGGCAACCTGGATGATGGAGGAAAATCATGAGTAAGACAATCGTTTCAACGCCGGATGCTCCGGCAGCTATCGGTCCGTACAGTCAGGGGATACTGACTGATCATTTATTCTTTTCTGCCGGTCAGATTCCGTTGGATCCCCGAACAGGAGAATTAATAGAGGGCGATTTTAAGGAACGTGTGGAACAGGTATTCAATAATTTATCTGCCGTTTTGCAGGCGGCGGGTAGTTCTCTCGATCGTGTGGTGAAAATGACGGTATTTATGACGGACTTGAGCCAATTCAAGGAAGTCAACGAAGTCTTTGAGCGTCGATTTGCTACAATGCAACCACCAGCCCGGTCTGCGGTCCAGGTAGCGGCACTACCCATGGGAACCGATATTGAAATTGAGTGCATCGCCACGCGATAGGTTGACGATATGGAATCGCAAAATTGTTGGGAGAAATAACATCCCTGAATAAAATAGAAATTTTTAACTATATTTACCGAATTCTA
>JAADFQ010000189.1 GCA_013152835.1 FCB group bacterium | reverse complement strand
AATTATAATTTGAGCTTTGATTTCCAATTGATTTCCCATACTTATAACTATATGGATGCTTTATTTTATTGTTCAACTACAAATACACTTTACAATGACTGTTATCGATTGATTGCTGAGCCAACCCAACAATCAATTAACTTAATAAAATATACAGGAAATAGTTATGAAGAATTATCAAGTCATCCCTTTACTTTTTCAACAGGAGTGACCTACCATGTAGATATTCAGACAGATGCAGATAGCATCAAGGTATTTCTTAATGGGACTCTTTACCTTGAAACAGAAGACAATACTTACAGAGCAGGCGCATTTGGTCTTGGAGTAAATAATGCCGGACTGGAAAATGATAGGGTTGTACTCTACGATAATATCGTTATTAATTCCATTAACAATCAAAATAATTCAAACCTAGCAATAGGTCATGTTAACGCAATGGTAAATGATACGACATCAATTCCAATTTCTTTTACAACATCGCAGTCCTATAACTCCGCTGAATTCCAGATCGGCGGATATCAGGATGGATTGACATTTATGGAATTGGACACTGCCGGAACACTAATCGGTTCCGCAGGGTGGAGCTACGCCGTAAATGAAGTGGGGGACAGTCTGGTGATCTCCGCTCTTGCGGGATCTCAACCCATTAGCGGATCCGGTGTGCTTTGCAACCTTAAATTCGTTGCCAGTGGAGCCGCGTGCCAGACTTATCCGGTTAATCTGTTGTCCGCCCTGTTTGATACCGGGAACGATACCGTAACACTAACAAGTGGCAGTGTTACCATTATTCCCGAACCATCTTATGGCGACGTGGATGTAAATGGACAGGTACAAGCGTATGACGCGGCCATGATTTTAAAACATCTGGTAGGACTGGATACGTTATCCTGTCAGGGTTTGGCCAATGCGGAAGTAAGTCTGAACGACACTATTACCGCCCTGGATGCATCTCTGATCCTGCAATATCGGGTGGATTCGATTGATACGCTGCCCTATGCCGGAAATTTACTCGTCGCCAGCGGAGATTTCGGCGTGTTGGATGAAATCGTTGCCGAACCGGGTCAATCCGTCACTATTCCAATTAATCTCAATAATGGTTCCGAAATCTATTCCGTGGAAGGCTCGGTACTTTTTGATAACAATCAACTGACCTATGAGAGCATGTCATTAGTCGGATTGAGTAACAATGCCATTCAAACCAAATTAACGGGAAACCAAGTCTTCTTTGCCTATGCCTCCGCCGAACCGCTGGATGTAAATGGTGAACTGGGGAACCTTCGGTTTATGACCTCCAACAATTTTCAGGGCACAAGTCTCACGATAGAATCGCTACGTATTAATGAAAATCTGAACTTTGGGAATATCACCGCTGAAGTAGTACTGGGAGTCGGAGATGAAACAGTTATTCCAACAGTTTTTGCTCTCCATCAGAACTACCCAAATCCATTTAATCCTACTACCACTCTTCAGATTGATCTACCACAGGAAAGTCCGGTACAGGTGATGATTCTGGATATGCTGGGCCGAACGGTAACTACGCTCGTGGATCGGGAGCTTGGCGCCGGAGTCTACCGCATGGTGTGGAATGGAAAGAATAACCAGGGACAATCAGCTCCCACCGGACTCTACTTCGCCCGGATGAAAACGCCGCAATATTCCCAGACAATCAAGATGCTCATGATGAAATAGTAATCCTTGTTTAGCCATAAAGAATGCCAGGGAGCGCGATGAATCAAAGGGTACTACTCCCAAATATTCAGCGCTTCCTGACATTCTGCTTGATTTTGAGGTTTCATTTGGTCAGCAGGATGTAAAAAAACGCGAATAATTTTCAAACAATTTTTTCTTGTTCATTTTCCATTCCGGATGTATCCTTCACTCTGAAAATTGTCCCAAAATAACGCATTAGGAAAATAACTTGGCTCGAAAATCTTTTTTCAATAAGGAAGACCTTTTAAAAGTCGCCAACGGCGACATATTTGGAATTAAAAACGGTAAACTGCCGAAACCGCCCATGCTCATGCTGGACCGGATTTTAAAAATATCCGACAAAGGCGGAAAATACGGTAAAGGCTTTATTCATGCTGAACTGGATGTGAAACCGGAGGAATGGTTTTTTAACTGCCATTTCAAAGGTGATCCGGTCATGCCCGGTTGCCTGGGGCTGGATGGTTTTTGGCAACTGGTCGGCTTCTTTTTATCCTGGATCGGCGGCGACGGCCGTGGTCGCGCTCTAGGCGTCAAGGATCTCAAGTTCAAGGGTCAGGTCCGGCCCTATCATGATAAAATATCCTATCTTATCGACATTCGGAAGATTATTACCAGACCTGTATATATGGCTTGGGCTGACGCGGCACTAAAAATCAAGGACCGGACGATTTACTTTGCCAAGGATTTACAGGTGGGTCTTTTCGAAAACCTGACCTGGGATTTTGGCGCCGATCCGGCTCTGGATACCTTTTAATTCCCGACTTTACCGCCGACTAACCGGACTATTGAACTAATCCATGGCATTACGCTGCGGAATTGTGGGTCTGCCCAATGTGGGAAAGTCCACGATTTTTAATGCCCTTTCCTCCAATTCCGTTCCGGCGGAAAATTTCCCTTTCTGTACCATTGATCCCCATGTGGGGATTGTAGAACTGCCCGACGAACGGTTGAATCGTCTGGCAGAAATATTTCATCCGGAAAAAATTACTCCCGCTATCGTTGAGTTTACCGATATAGCCGGTTTGGTCCGTGGCGCCAGTAGGGGCGAAGGACTGGGAAATCAATTCCTGGGGCAGATCCGTCAGGTATCGGCCATTGTACATGTAGTCCGGTGTTTTGAAGATGATAACATTACCCATGTGGAAAACAGTATCGATTCCGTACGCGATGCCGAATTGATTGAAACCGAACTTTTGCTGGCTGATCTGGATACCCTTCATCGCCGGATCGACAAAACGCGTAAAGAATCCCGATCCGGTGATAAACTCATTCTGAAGCAATTGGAATTTCTGGAACGTTTGGAAGCCCACTGTGACGGTGGAAAAATGGCGCGTTCCTTTTCCGTAACCCCGGTTGAAGTAAAATGGATGCGATCTCTATTCCTGTTGACCCGGAAACCGATCCTCTATGTAGCCAACGTGGATGAAGACGAAATTCAACACCCTGCCTGGGGTCACTTTTCTAGTGCTCTGAAAGAATTCGCTGAACAGGAAGGCAATCTGGCAATTCGTCTCTGTGGAAGAT
>JAADFQ010000188.1 GCA_013152835.1 FCB group bacterium | reverse complement strand
GCCTGTCCCCGCTGCGACGGTCTGGGCTCGCACATGGAAGTGGACCCGGAACTGGTGGTGCCGGACCGGACCAAATCGCTAATACAGGGGGCCATTGCACCCATGGGTGAGCAACCGCGGGGAAACTGGTACGGCAGTATTCTGAAAAGCCTGGCGGCCCATTATCATTTCAATTTTACCACACCCTGGAATCGTCTGGATCCGGCGATTCGAAAAATTCTTCTCCAGGGAACCGGCAGCGATACCCTGAAAATGTCGTATCGGTCGGAACGGTGGAGCGGCACCTACACCGGTGGCTGGGAGGGAGCCATCCCCAACCTGAACCGTCGCTACCGCCAGACCAAATCGAACCATATCCGGGAATGGATCGAACAGTACATGAGCATGCGTCCCTGTCCGGAATGCAAGGGATCGCGTCTGCGGAAGGAAAGCCTGGCGGTCACCATCGGCGGCCTGAATCTGGGGGAATTATCCCGCCAATCGATTCGGAATATTTATCGCTTCCTGGACACGCTTTCCCTTTCGACCATGGAACAGACCATTGCTACGGAGATTTTGAAGGAAGTCCGGTCCCGGCTGCAATTTCTGGCGGATGTGGGTCTGGAATATTTAACCCTGGACCGGGGCGCCGCCAGCCTGTCCGGCGGGGAAGCCCAGCGGATTCGCCTGGCGACGCAGATCGGCTCCCAGTTGATGGGTGTGCTCTATATCCTGGACGAACCGTCCATCGGGCTGCATCCCCGGGATAATACACGGCTGCTGAACACGCTGAAAAAACTCCGCGATATCGGCAATACGATTCTGGTGGTGGAACATGACCGGGAAACGATGGAAGCAGCCGACTGGCTGGTGGACATCGGTCCCGGAGCCGGGGAACATGGCGGGAAAATCATTTTCACCGGCCCGCCGGCAGACATACATTCGGTAAAGAAGTCAGTTACCGGGCAGTACCTATCGGGAAAGCGTTCAATTCCCGCGCCGAAAAAACGGCGGTCGGGAAACGGACGAAAGCTGGTCCTCCAGGGAGCCGCCGGAAATAACCTCAAACAAGTGGATGTTGAATTTCCGCTGGGCACCTTTACCGTCATTACCGGGGTTTCCGGCAGCGGCAAAAGTACCCTGATCAACGAAACCCTCTATCCTCTCCTGGCCCGGGAAATTTCCAATGCCCGTAAATATCCCCTGCGATTCGAATCCGTGGAAGGACTGGAATATCTGGACAAAGTAGTGGCAATAGATCAGCGTCCCATTGGTCGGACGCCCCGTTCCAATCCGGCCACCTATACGGGCGTCTTTACCCTGATTCGTGATCTCTTTTCCCAACTGCCGGAAGCAAAACTCCGGGGCTACAAGGCCGGCCGGTTTTCCTTCAACGTAAAAGGGGGCCGCTGCGAAGCCTGCGAAGGCGACGGCATCATTCGGATTGAAATGAATTTCCTGCCGGACGTCTATGTTACCTGTGAAGTTTGCGCCGGAGCCCGCTACAACCGGGAAACCCTGGAAATCCGGTACAAGGGAAAATCCATTGCCGATGTGCTGGCCATGTCGGTGGAAGAGGCGCTGGATTTTTTCCGGAATATCCCTTCCATCGTGAAAAAACTTTCCACATTGGTGGACGTGGGTTTGGGGTATATCCGGTTGGGACAGCAGGCCACCACCCTGTCCGGCGGGGAAGCCCAGCGCGTGAAACTGTCCACCGAACTTTCCCGAGCCCAGGCGGACCGGACGATCTATATTCTGGATGAACCCACAACAGGACTCCATTTCGAGGATGTGCGCATGCTGTTGACCGTCCTGCAACGCCTGGTGGAACGAGGTCATACGGTCATTGTGATTGAACATAATCTGGATGTGATCAAGTCCGCCGACTGGATTATCGATCTGGGACCGGAAGGGGGCGACGAGGGAGGCTGGGTCGTCTTCGCCGGGACCCCGGAAAATTTGGTCGAGCATCCCCAGTCTTATACTGGTAAATTCCTCCGTCCGATTTTGAAACCTTAACTCTTTTTGATCATGCTGAAACCGGTTCGGAACCAAAGCCTGACGAATTCCGCGACACACAGAACGGTAAATTCAGGCCGTGGTCAAATTAAGATCAGGAGTATATTTTCTGTCATTAACCCTTTTTATTTGAGGTTGTCTGATGAAATCACCGAATGAATTACGTTCCGCGTATCCTTTTTGGGAAATCACCAAAGATTTAATTGATCAGTGTATTGATATAATGCTCAACCTGAGCCAGAGCGGTCATCCCGGAGGTTCACGTTCCAAAGTGTATGCCATGGTAACCACCCTGTTGTCCGGCGCCATGCGCTGGGATATCCGCTATCCCGGGAAACGGTTTTCCGACCGTTTCGTGCTGGTGGCGGGCCATACCAATCCCCTGGTGTATGCCACCCTGGCGGTGATGAATGAGGCGCTCCGGATAAAATATCTCCAGACCGGCGATAAGCGTTATACGGTTCCCCAGGCCGATGAACGCCAACTGGTTTGGGAAGATTTGCTCACCCTGCGTCATCACGGTGGCTTGCCGGGTCACGCGGAAATGGAAGGCAAAACATTATTCTTTAAATTCAACACCGGACCCAGCGGACACGGTTCCCCGGCGGCGGCAGGTGAGGCCCTGGCCCTGAAACTGGCCGGCGTACCGGATATAAACGTATTTGCATTTGAGGGCGAAGGCGGCTTCAGCGCCGGCGTGATCCACGAAACCATGAATTCCGCCTGGGGTCTGGGCCTGGGTAACCTGGTCTATTTCCTGGACTGGAACGACTACGGAATCGACAGCCGTCCATTCAGTTCCATCATGTACGGAACCCCGAAGGACTGGTTCGGCTCCCACGGCTGGCATGTGGAAGGGACCGAAGAAGGTGAAGACTGGGATTCCCTGGCTAAGGCGTTTTATCAGAGTCTGGTGACCAATGCCGATCCCAATATTCCCAAGGTCGTGTATGCTCGAACACGCAAAGGTCGCGGATATTATCTTTACGACAACGCCAGTCACGGCGCGCCCCATAAAATCAACTCTGAATTATTCTGGAAAACGAAAGCGGATTTTGCCACCAAATACAATCTGGAATTCGATGGATTCGGGGAAGGCCCGGAAGCCACCCGTGAAGGGCAAATTGAACAAAACCGGCGTTATTTGAAATCCGTGTTTTCCGTTCTGGAAAACAACCAGGAGCTGGTGGATTATCTGGCCGATACCCTGGTTTCTTTGGGTGACGCCATTCCGGAAGACCTGCCGTCCTG
>JAADFQ010000187.1 GCA_013152835.1 FCB group bacterium | reverse complement strand
TGAATCAATTCGGAATGGTGCTAGCTTTGTAGAAAATGGGAGACAAGGTTATGATGTTGCTGTTGGAGTAGTAGTAGTTAATCACAAACCACCGTTAAACTACTTTTCATATCAAGTTGGATTTGGCATTGAGAGATTGGGGTTAACAGTAGGAGTAGGTTTACGATTAGACCAGTTTTTTAATAGACACTAGTTAAACGATAGCATACTGCTGCTTATTACAAATTTACACTTTCTCAGGCTACTTGGTGTAATAAGTAGAGGCTTGCATTTATTGCACGCCTCTTGTCCCAACAGTACGGGGTTTGTTATTGCTTTTTTTGGGGCAGATTTCTTTTTTAGGAGGAACACCCAATCAGACGAATAGAGATACAGTGGAAGTTGGAATTAAAGATGCCATCGCTCGAAGCGATGGCATCTTTTTTACGTATTGATCCTGTCATTCCGGGGAAGTCCCGATGGTCGAACGACGGGAAATCTCATACCCATACTGGAAAACTACCGATGACAATGCCCCACATTGGTTCCACAGCACGATTTTTTAGTTCTTTTGTATCGAGGACAATTTTCCGCCTTTTTGGAGTCTGGATTTCATTGTTAAAAGGGGCAAAGGGAACGTTGCGAAAGTTCTAAATTTTCGCAACGCTAGCATTCACCAGTCTGATCATGGGACTGATACTAAAGGCCTGCGCCGCAGCGAAGGAGCGCAGTCTGAAGATAACCCTGAAACCCTCTGTGTTCTCGGTGATCCCCCCGCCTGCTCCCTTGCCAGTCACTCGTGGAGTGGGGCCGATTGGCGACGAGAGAGGGCGGGCAGGTGTGGCGAAAAGTTCAAAGGTCGAAGGAAAACCCCGTCTTCCGGTTTGATTGTCAACTAATTGTCAATCATCTCTACTTTTTATTGTCAACCACCGCATCAATCATGGATTGAATTACCGGTGAAACATTCACAGGCTGGATGGACATTCCCGGATGTGTCTGGGGATAAATCCGAAAAACTTCGTCTATAAAACCCCGTCCGATAATTCTAACGCGCTTGAAATCCAGGATTACTGCTTTAAATTTATCCAAACCAGTCAATAAACGTCTCGCTTCAGAGCGTGACAGGTATTCCCGGTCAAAAAGAGAGACGGCAACTTGCGTCCGTTCAAAACGATAATCGAAACTCCGGGGCGCGTAGGTTTGAAATACGCTTTTTAATTCGCGACGGGAATTACGGGTAATTGTAAATCTAACCTCCGATCCTTGCCGATACCGTTTTTCCCTGAGAAACACATCATTCTTCCGGTTTTCGAAGATCAAGGCTAAACCATGAGAATCAAGGATGAATTCATCACCACATTTGGACGTAAAAAATATTCCCTCGCCGCTATGTTGTTCCGGTGCTGTGGTTGTTTTGCCTTTGATTAATTCTCCAACCGCGAGCTGTTCATCTCCAAGATTTCGTTTTTGCGAGATTGAATGAAAAATGCCGATACCGAAATCCCGAATCACGAAGGAACAGGTAAACGGATCCAAAAACACTTGTATGTCACAATATTCTGATTGGGAGTGATCAATGGCATTATTCAACATTTCCGTAAAAGCAAATTGCAAAATATCGGACACATTTTTCCGGAGCGTCTGCTTCAGATTCAATTGCACCAACACGCGCTCAAAAACGCGGTGCTCTTCCAGACCGTGTAATAGGAAGCGGTGTTTAAATGCAGATCTTTTCCGGGATCTCCGACTGCGGGCCAGTTGATACTGAACGCCCTTAGTAACCCCTTCTTTTATTACCAATCGGGACTGGATGAGTGTCTGTATATGTTTATTCAACGCCTGTCGCGAGATACCAAACAGATCAGCCAATTCCTTGCCGGTAGCGTAATTGTGTTCATCAAGATAGGCGAGAATTTGTTCCGTTATCTTCATTATTCATTCGGGAATTGTTCATGAAAGCTAAGTAATTGTCAACCTATTGTCAACCATTTCTACTTTTTATTGTCAACCTTTCCAGGGCGCATTTTATCCCGATATGAAGAAGACCATACCGATGACAATCTGATGGACGTACTTCGTCAGATGCCCCCATGGGGCCATATGATCCGGGAATTGCCTCCGGCGCGCGAAAGCTCCCGATAGCAAGGTCTTTTCTGTATAGCAAATAGCTTTTCGTTCCCATTTTAGAAACCGGTAGATTGAAGGTTGCTTTTTCAGCTTAAAACGATCTTTTCAACCAAACAACAGCCGGGGATTATCAATTGACACGTAATGAATCCATCGTCATTCGGGGCGCCCGCCAGCATAACCTGAAGAATATCGATCTGGAAATACCCCGGGATAAGTTGGTCGTTATCACCGGTCTGTCCGGGTCCGGCAAGTCATCGCTGGCCTTTGACACGATCTACGCCGAAGGACAACGGCGCTACGTGGAATCCCTGTCTGCTTATGCGCGGCAATTCCTGGGTCTCATGGAAAAACCGGACATGGACAGCATCGACGGGTTATCTCCGGCGATTTCAATTGAACAAAAATCAGCAGCACGGAATCCCCGGTCCACGGTAGGGACGGTCACGGAGATTCACGATTACCTTCGCCTGCTGTTTGCCCATATCGGCCATCCCCATTGCTGGATCTGCGGCAAACCCATTGAGCGGCAGACCGTTCAACAGATTGTGGACACCATCCTGGAATGGCCCGACGCAACCCGCCTGATGGTTCTTTCGCCCGTTGTTCGCGGTCGTAAAGGTGAGCACAAAGGTGTGCTGGAGGAAATCAAACGGGAAGGCTTCCTCCGGGTACGGCTTAATGGAAAAATTTACGGTATTGACGATGTCCCGGCCATTGAAAAGAATAAAAAGCATACCATTGAAGTGGTCATCGATCGCATCGTACTGGAATCCGGTATCCAGGAACGGGTCACGGAATCGGTGGAACTGGCCCTGAAAATCGGCTCCGGAGCGCTCATTATTCATTTACTGGATGAAAAAAGCGATCATTTGTTCAGCGAACATTTCGCCTGTCCGGATCATCCGGAAGCCTCCCTGGATGAATTATCGCCCCGCATGTTTTCCTTCAATTCCCCTTACGGCGCCTGTCCCCGCTGCGACGGTCTGGGCTCGCATATGGAAGTGGACCCGGAACTGGTGGTGCCGGACCGGACCAAATCGCTAATTCAGGGAGCCATTGCGCCCATGGGTGAGCAACCGCGGGGAAACTGGTACGGCAGTATCCTGAAAAGCCTGGCGGCCCATTATCATTTCAATTTTACCACA
>JAADFQ010000186.1 GCA_013152835.1 FCB group bacterium | reverse complement strand
CCAGAACACACTGAGCAATCCGGCATCGCGGTCATTTTTCGCGGCAAAATAGCGTTGCAGCATATAATTCCCAGTTCCCCCGGAACCTTCCAGAATGACTTTCAGGAGATAGAACATAATCGCGACGCCAAAAAGGTTGTAAATAGAATATTCCGACAATGAATCAATGGACAGCCTGAAATCAGGGATAATTCGCGTCCAATCTTTTAGGGTGGTTGTATAGCGTTCAAAACCGCCGTCGAACAGGGGTAGGGAAATGGAAAATTCTTCCGGAAGATCAATACCCAGGGCTCGCACGGCCATGTATACAATCGCCGCAAAGATCAATATGCCCTGAAAAACATCGGTCCAGACCACGCCATACAGACCCGATGCAACGGTATAAATCATGGCGACCGAAATCAGCAGGGTTGCAGCCCAGAATTCCGACGGTAATCCCAGATAATTATGAATGCCTAAAAACGTATCCAGAAATTTCCCCCCTCCCAATGCGAAGTAAGTCACCATGGCGATCGTCATGATAATGGAGGAAATGGCCGCCAGGAGTCGGGCAATTTGTCCCTGACGTCCTTTTCCAAAGCGGAGTTCCATCCATTCCGCCAGGGTCATGGCTCCCGACCGACGATTCCACTTTCCCATATAAATCATGAGAAACGCCATAATCAGGGTCACACCGCCACGAATTTCAATATAAAAGCCTTTGGCCCCCAGAGCATAAATCAAGGCCGCAATAATCATGGTTCCACTGATATCCAGGTTGGAGGACATTCCGGAGCTGGCCAGGGCCCACCAGGGCAGATCCCGATTTCCTAAAAAATATGAATCGATTCCCTGGGATGCTTTTCGCTGGACTACCAATCCGATTACCACGATCGTTACCAGATAGACCAGTACGATTCCATAATCAATGCCTGTCATACAACCTCCAGAGCGTTAAACCCTCATATTTTCGTCGGAGTATGAGGGGATGGTTAGATCAAGTTTACTTCCGGGAATATACCTGCGCAATATAATCCCGGACCATCCGGTGGGCCGTGAATTCCACGCCGGTTTTTATGGATTCGCGCATCAGGGAAACCCAGGTTTCGGGTTGCTCATAAAAGGTGGGGATTACGTCCTTTTCCAGCAGTGTATATAAATGGTCCGCATCCGAATCATCATCAGGATGATCCGGTGATCCGATTCCCCATCCGTTGATTCCGTGGCGGCACCCTTCGGCCCACCAGCCATCCACAATCGATAAATTGGGAATCCCGTTCAGAGCCGCTTTCATCCCGCTGGTTCCGGAAGCTTCATTGGGGCGCAGAGGCGTGTTCAACCACACATCCACACCGGACGTGATGAGCCGGCCCAGCCACATATTATAATTTTCCAGAAAAACAATTTTGATTCGTCCGAAAAAGCGGTTGGACATGGCCACGATATCCTGGATAATTTGCTTGCCAAGGGCGTCTTTCGGATGGGCTTTCCCGGCAAAAATAATTTGAACCTGCCCTTGCCCGATTCGGGCCAGACGATCCGGATCGCGGAAGAGTAAACGGGCTCGTTTGTAACCGGCAGCGCGACGGGCAAAGCCAATCGTGAGCAAATCGGGTGAAAGCGCCCGCTGGGTCTGGGAATTGGCATAACCCAACAGAAAATCCTGTAATGATTCATGAGCCTTCATCAGTTCTTCCGCCGGAATGGAATCGACGCCCAATAATTTTTCAGGATCCTCCCGCCAGCCCGGCAGCCGGAGATCAAAAAGTTCACGTAAACTGCGCCCGACCCAATAGGGGTGGTAAACGCCGTTGGTGATATAGTCAATTTTGAATTCGGGAAATTGCTGTTGTGCCACTTCCCCGTGGAGCCGGGATACGCCGTTCGCTGACCGACTGAAATACAGTCCCAGTTCCGTCATGTGCATTCGGCTGTTCTGCACCATGGACGGCAACCCCAAATCCATGGGTAAAAGACCGTAAAGCAGCTTTGCACAACGGTCCAGATTAAAATGGTCATGCCCGGCGGGAACCGGTGTATGGGTCGTAAAATGGCATCGGGACTGGACGTGTTTCCGATCGTGATTGAAACGTTCATAGAGGTCCAGGGTAAGAAAGGAACAATGTCCCTCATTCATGTGAAAAGTTTCAATCCCGGAATACCCCAGGGCATTCAGTAATTTCATTCCGCCGAATCCCAGTACCGCTTCCTGGAGAATGCGATGATTCTTATCGCCGGAATACAGGCGCATAGTGATGATCCGGTCATCGTCGAAATTTTCATCCAGGTCCGTATCCAAGAAATAGAGTGGAATCGTGTGCCCGGTAATTCCCGTGTAATCATACCGGTAGGCCTGAACCCAGACATTGCGCTCCCGCAATCGCAGGGTAAAGAGGGGTTTTTCCCGGACCAATAACGGTTCCGGGTCAAAACGGGTATAGGTTTCGGTTTGGAAGCCCCGGGTATCCAGTCGCTGCTGGAAATAACCTTCTTTATACAGCAGAGTGACGGCACACATGGGCAATTCCGCATCGGCTGCCGCTTTGATATGGTCACCGGCCAGCACGCCAAGTCCGCCACTGTAGGTGGGCAAACTGGCGCTGATCCCAATTTCAGCGCTGAAGTAGGCTATTCGGATGGGTGCGTCGTTTCCCATAATTCCAACTGAAGATAAAATTCTATTGTTTTTGTTTCCTTCGGTTTTAACGCGAGGCGACCAGTTGGGTAAAATGGCGGAACCCTGGTACACTTTTTCAAATCCGCTTTCACTCATATTCACGGTAAAGACCGGATACCGCCAGCAGGCGGCAGGTTCTTTATAATAGAAGGTTATACGGAAACCGTCCCATTCATTAACGATGGCCAGCGACTCCAGGACCCGATCATTCAGAACGGCATCCATCCAATGGCCGTTGTTGCGGCCATTCTCTTCGTAGTACCGATCCGGACTGTGGCCGCTCAGGAGACTTACGTTGAACTCGGAAGCATATACGCCTTTCAGTGCCCGGTCGCTCAGGTTGGTGATCCTGATCCGAAACCGAACCTGGTCTCCGGCGACTAAAATGGATTTATCAATTGCTGTATCCAATCCAAAGGCCTGTCCATTAGCGGAAAAACGGATATGATCCTTCTGTTGATGTCCGCGATAACAGGCTTCGATAAACGTCCCTTTTTCCGGGTTTGTCCGGGACAGGATTTCGGCCGTCTGTCCGGCGTCGAAAAACCGAT
This sequence comes from FCB group bacterium, assembly GCA_013152835.1. Lineage (GTDB taxonomy): Bacteria > Fidelibacterota > Marinisomatia > Marinisomatales > J089 > J089. The sequence continues at coordinate 3,368 of JAADFQ010000186.1, read as the reverse complement.
CCTGGAACATGGCCCGGGGAGCGGAATCGATAACCAGCATGGTTTCCAGACCCGTTTCTTTGGCCAGCACCTGATCATGAATTGAACCGGATTGTTCCGCATTCACCGCGGCTTAACTGGCGGTGATAACTCTCCGGATAGCGGCGAAGGGTATTGGATAAATTGAAACGGGGTGCGATCAGATCCAATTCTCTGATAACGCCGCCCTTTTCGCTGGCGAATAAACGATAGAACCGATTTTCCAGAATAAATTCCGATCCGCCATCCTGATCCCAGTCCTCGGGAACCGAGTTCCCGTTCGGCAAGATTTTCGCCAGGCGGGAATCTGCTGTAATCAGGGATTGAAATATGGCATGGCGGAGATGGGGCAAATACAGACCGCCAAAAATACCGTGCCAGTAAGCACAGTTACACTGGCTGCGCCATATCTCGGTTTCGATCCCAGCCCGGTCTTCCGGCGAAAATTCTCCGGATTTTCCAGCCCGATCCAATTGCCTGGAAAGATGAATATTGCGTTTGACCATCCAGTTGGATTCATCATAGAGGGACTGAAAATTGCGCCAGGTTCCGCCCCGGAAGAAGGGTTGAATTTTATCCCAGGTTCCGGCCGCCTTGAGCTGTTGAATCTGATCGGTAAAAATCTGACCCTGGTCGCCGGGGAGGGTCCATTCACTCATTTCAAAATAACTTACGGTTGGTAGATATACCCGGCCCAGGGGCGGGTGTGAGTCGAAATAATCCCCGAAGGTTGTGGTGGTGATCCAGTCCCGGTTTTCCTCCAGTGCCGTAAACATGCGATCCAGCCAGTGCTCACTTCCGTAGCAACGTTCGTAGGTTCCGGGCCAGACGCCGAATTTTTCACCGTCGTCCGCCATGACCAGTACGGTCTGACCGCTTTCCTCGGCCGCTTTCCTCAAAATCTGTAGCGTCACGTCGGGCTCCTGGAAAGGCATGGCATAGCGTAACTGTTGCTGAATGGGAAAGACGCCCACTGCGTCCCCTTGATCGTCCGTTAAATAATAACCGGTTAATTCGTCCGGCCGTTTTCCCGCCGCTAAAAAATGATAATCATCTACCGTCAGATAGCGAATACCGGCGGATTGTAACGGGCCGGGCAGGTGGGGTTCCCAGACGCGTTCCGTCAGCCACAATCCCCGGGATGTTGTGTGAAAGCGGTCCCGGATATAGGTGTTCATTTTTTGAATCTGAGCAATCTTATCCCGGTCCGGAATTACCGCTAAAATCGGTTCGTAGAATCCGGCGGAGAGAATTTCAAGACGATTATCGGCCACGTACGCGGCAATCCGGTCCAGATAATCAGAATGATGGTCTTCCAGCCATTCAATCAAACAACCGGAAAGATGGAGGGAAAGTCTGAGGAACGGGTGATCATCCAATACATCCAGAAAAGGACGGTAACTCTTTTGATAGGCATCTTCAATAACGGAATCAAAATTCCCTATGGGCTGGTGATTATGAATCCCCAAGATAAATTGAATTTTTTTCATGTGTAATACGCTAAACGACCACCAGCCTGTTCAATTTGGGAATTAGGTTTGGTTGGTCGAAAACTAGTTCAGATAATCCTCTACTTCCTGAGCGGTTAATGTTTTGGTTTCGGCGGATCCGTCAATGCGTTCCCGGTAGAGCACCCATTGATCACCGTTGTGTTCCGATATGGTGTATTCTTTTTCATTGATCAGTACCGACAAACCGATTTCCGGTTTAATCAGGGTTTCTTGTGACTTGTCCTGGTGTTCCATACGTACCTCTCTTTTGGGTAGTAACTCACTTTAGAGTGACTAAAAATTTGCCATAAAATCCGTCGTAAGTCAAGAGAAAGGATGAGGAGAAAAGATCGTGGCCGGTTATCCGGGCAGGCGGCAGCGGGCCCTCCTGAATGTCCAATATCGAATAACCAACAGGAAACAGGAAACGACCGATCGATGTTAAGGGATGCAAATGACTTTACGTTTTCAAACATCCAATTTGTGTAATTCGCGTCGCTTGTGGTTGTTTACGATTCTCCTTTAAAATGGGTTAATCAGTGCCAGTCGGGCGTAGGTTCCCGGTGTGATTCCCGCGTCCCAATCCATCGGAGGCTGGGCCTGACCGATGGCTACGAAAATCAGGGGTGTTTTTCCGGCCTGAATACCGATTTTTACTTCGTAACCGGTCGTCACCACCCATTCCGGTTGTGGTTTCCCACTGATCCAGGCATTCCCGAAATCCATAATTGCCGCGCCGGTCACCGATCCCAGGGTTAGCCCCAGAATTTCAATCGGGAGTTGGGGAATTAAGGGAATCCGGTATTCCACCGTGCCGAACAGGACTCTGTTACCCAACCGTACATCATCCCAACCGCGGGGATTGTTATTTTCCGGGACAACGAAAATACCGGCATTCAGCAATCCCGTAGGCAGATAGATATTGGGATCCCGGGTCAGACCCAGAGAATCCTGAGCAGCCGGTTTTCCACCCATGGCCTGGCCTTTCAACCGTACATACAACGCCATACCATCTCCCGTGGGAAGATTGATAAATCCGTCCGCTTCCCATCGCGAAAAGGTAAAATCGCCAAACAGTGACTGATCGGCAAAATCACTCCGCAGAATCAATCCACCGCCCTGGGTTGGGAGAATGATATTATTCCGGTTGGGTCGCCGGTTAATCCACTGATAATAAATCGACAAGAGGCCTTCCCGTCCCGATTCAGGCACCGGCAAGTCCCTGAAATCGGCCGGATCCCGGGGAAAGATTATCCCGGTTTCCGAATCCACGGAATCATAGATTGCATCCGCCCGGCGATTATACAAACCCAGGTTTATATTCAGACTATGATTGCTGCTGAGCGATTGCCCGAAGTTCAGCGGATACTGTGCATACAAGTCCAGCCCGTCCAGTTGCTCGTTGAGACCGCTGGCACTTTGGTCGTAATAGCGAAAATCCCACCGGGAATTGGAAAAATAGTTTATTCCCCAGGGCATCCATGAAGCCCCATTCAAATAGGACACAAGAAGCCATGGTTTTTCTGGTCCCGTCCACGCCAGACCCCCGGCCACCTGAATAATATGCCGGCCCATGGCATCCATCCAGGATGTTGTTCCGAAAAGTCCATGGCCGTCAAAATATGGAAACACAAGGCTGGCCAAATGGCGGGGATGACGATAGAACCGATATCGTTCCCTGGTCATTGTATCGACTGAAAGACGGGGATTGAATGCACTCAACGTATCCGGTGGATGATGGTTTTGCCACCGGGAAAAAGCGGGACGTATGGCCAACGGTCCGGTTGTCGCCCGGCGGGAGGGGTTCACTTTCACGAGTCGTACCGTATCCAGGTCAGCCAGGGTGGTGGCCAGCACGGT
>JAADFQ010000185.1 GCA_013152835.1 FCB group bacterium | reverse complement strand
GCGGCCCGGTCCCTGGGAATGAGTGAACGCACCCTGTATCGAAAAATCGATGATTTCGGATTGGAACGAAAAATCAAACGGCCGGATCATGAATAATAAGCGTCTTAAACCGGTATTCCTGACGATAATGTTTCTGGGACTCACCGGTTGCGGATTTTATTCAATGGCCGGGTCGATTCCTCCCCATATCCGCAGTATCGCCATCCCGCTGGTGATAAACCAAACCGCCGAGTACGGGGTCGAAGAAAATATCACCGATGCGTTCCAGAATAAATTTACGGAGGAAAACATCCTGCAGGTGGTTCCTGAAAAAAATGCCGATTCCATTCTTAAGGGGACCATTGTTAAAATTACGGATACACCCTACACGTTCAATCGCCAGGAAGAGGTAACCGAATACCGGTACACGGTAACCATGGAGATCGAATGGATCGATGTAACCACGGATAAAGTGCTGTTAAAAAAACGCTTTTCCGGGTGGGGAGCCTACGGACTTACCAGCGACATCAGTACGGACCAGGTCGATAACGATGGCGACGGACTCATCGATGGTGATGATCCGGACGAATTCGGGGAACCGCGAAGTTTTGCTCAAAAAACGGCGGTGAAAAAAATTGCAGAAGATGTGTTGAATGATTTATTGACATCATGGTAATTCAAGCAAAAGAAAGTGACAGAACAGAATATGGCTCAAACAACAATTGATAAGTTGAAATCACAAATCGGATCACAGGTGACACTGCGGGGCTGGGTTTATAAACTGAGATCAATCGGGAAAATCTGGTTTCTGGTCCTGCGGGACGGAACCGGACTGCTGCAATGCGTTGTGGTGAAAGCGGAAGTTCCGGAAGATGTTTTCGCTATGGAATCCCGCCTGACCCAGGAATCTTCGGTCATCGTTACCGGAACGGTCCGGGAAGAAAAACGCGCCGTTGGCGGCGTGGAATTGGGTGTGAGTGGGATTGAGGTGGTTCATGTGGCGGAAGAATACCCCATAGCGCCCAAGGAACACGGAACGGCTTTCCTGATGGACCATCGTCACCTCTGGCTTCGATCCCGCCTTCAGCACGCCATTTTGAAGGTGCGGCATCAGGTTATTAAAGCCAGCCGGGATTTTTTCGATTCCAACGGTTTTACCCTGGTCGATTCTCCGATTTTTACCGCCAACGCCGTGGAAGGGACGACGAACTTGTTCAAGGTGGATTATTTTGACCAAAATGCCTACCTGACACAAAGCGGGCAACTCTACCAGGAAGCGGGAGCGCTGGCTTTTGGGAAATCCTATTGCTTCGGTCCGACTTTCCGGGCGGAAAAATCAAAAACCAGACGGCACCTCACGGAGTTCTGGATGATTGAACCGGAAATGGCCTATTGTGATTTGGACGAGGATATGTCCTGGGCGGAACGCTATGTCGAATATATCGTCCAATGGTGTCTGGAACATTGTAAAACGGAATTGGCCACCCTGGAGCGCGATACGTCAAAGTTGGAAAAAGTAAAGCGGCCTTTTCCCCGAATCACCTATGCCGAGGCAGCGGAAATCCTGGCGCGTAAAGGATCGGATTTCAAACCGGGATCGGACTTCGGTGGCACAGACGAAACTCTGATTTCCGAAGAGTTCGACCGTCCGGTAATGATTCATCGCTGGCCGGCGGATATTAAAGCCTTCTATATGAAGCGCGATCCGGCCAATAACGATCTGGCCCTGGGTGTGGATATGCTGGCTCCGGAAGGCCACGGTGAAATCGTCGGCGGAGGCCAGCGGGAAGATGATTATGATATCCTGTTGAAACGGATTCGTGACAATGATCTTCCGGTGAAACCCTTTGAATGGTATTTGGACCTGCGGAAATACGGCTCCGTGCCCCATTCGGGGTTTGGCCTGGGAATTGAACGGACGGTGGGCTGGATTTGCGGAACGAAGCATATCCGGGAAACGATTCCCTTCCCGAGAACAATTTACCGCATCGAACCCTGATGACATTTGCCGGTCGAATCGCTGTTTTCGGAGGACGAAAGGTCACGGCGGAAATATTGGCCCGGACGGAGGAATTGGGCCGTGAATTAGGTCGCCGGAATTACCTGGTCTTTTGTGGCGGCGGCGAGGGCGTGATGGAAGCCATCAGTCAGGGCGTAAGTCAGTCCGGAGGAACCGTAGTGGGAATTCTCAAAGGCAATTCGATAACCGAAGCCAATCCTCATATTACGATTCCGGTTCTGACCAATATGGGCATCACCCGGAATGCATTGTTGGCCCTGAACTGTGACCTTGCCATCGCCATCAGCGGTAAATACGGAACCCTGTCCGAAATTGCCTACGCTTTTCAGTTGAATAAACCGGTGATCGGCTTTCATACCTGGGATATCGAAGGAATTCAATCCGTTGCGACGGTATCGGAAGTGATTCACCGGGTTACCACCTTTTTTTCCAATGGATCGAAAACGAATTAGCGCCACAGTGACGGGACGGGTTCAGGGCGTGTGGTTTCTGGATTTCACGCGCAAGACCGCGCGATCGCTGAACGTGTCCGGGTTTGTACGCAATGAGCCCGACGGAACGGTGTATCTGGAAGCGGAAGGACCGGAAACCGAGATTAAAAGTTTGATCGCTGCGGTGAAACGGGGATCGCCATTATCACGGGTAGATCGGGTCGTCATTCGGGATTTACCGGTTGGCAACGATTCGTCACCCTTCGAAATACGGTTCGGAGCCTGAATTGATTATCGCCCTCTGCCAGGTGAATCCTACCGTGGGAGCTTTTGAGCATAATCGCCGGAAAATTTTGCAGGCCTACGATGCTGCCGTTGAAAAGGGAGCGGAACTGATTGTTTTTCCCGAATTGGTTGTCACCGGGTATCCGCCTCAGGACTTGCTTTACGATCCCGCCTTTCTGGACACCTGTCGGTCGGTGAACGAGCATCTGATTACTCATTTTCAGCGCACGACCATTTTTGGTTCGGTGGAATCGGAGAATGATAAAATATTCAATCGGGCTGTTCTGGCGAAAGGTGGTGTCCGGATCGGAACTTATACCAAACGCCTGCTTCCTACTTATGACGTTTTTGATGAAGATCGTTATTTCACTCCCGGGACGACTCCCGGTGTTTTCAAGGTGAACCTGGCCGGACAAACCGTGAACATCGGCGTTGAAATCTGCGAAGATCTCTGGGACGAAGACTATCCCGTCAATGTAACGGCTGATTTAGCGACGGCTGGGGTGGATTTCATCGTGAATATATCCGCTTCTCCGTTTCACGAAGGACGGCGGGAAGACCGGGCCGAATACATTCGCCATAGAGTACGTG
>JAADFQ010000184.1 GCA_013152835.1 FCB group bacterium | reverse complement strand
GCGGCTATCTGGAGATTGTAAATATCTCCGATCCGACCAATCCAGTTGAACTGTCAAAAGTCCTTATACCAAATATTGTAATGGGTATTACGGTCGGTGGCAGTTATGCCTATATAGCGGATAAGTATGCTGGCCTCCGAATTATTAATGTGAGTAATCCCCAAAATCCTGAGGAAGTGGGCTTTTATGATACCGGTGGTTATGCCTATGGTGTTACTCTCAACGGCAATTATGCCTATGTGGCGGATGGAAATGATGGTTTACGAATCATCGATGTAAGCGTGCCGGAATGTCCTCAGGAAGTGGGCTATTATGATACGGGGAGTTATGCCCATGGTGTAGCTATTAGCGGCAATTATGCTTATGTGGCAGATTTATCAGATGGCCTACGGATTATTGATGTGAGTACTCCCCAGAGTCCCCAGGAAGTGGGCTATTATGATACGGGGAGTTATGCCTATGGTGTTGCTCTCAATAGCAATTATGCCTATGTGGCGGATGGAAATGATGGTTTACGGATCATTGATGTAAGCACACCCCAGAGTCCTCAGGAGGTAGGTTACCATGATACCGGTGGTTATGCTTTGGGGGTTGCTATCAGCGGTATTTATGCCTATGTAGCGGATTGGACTGATGGCCTACGGGTGATAAATGTGAGTACTCCCCAGAGTCCCCAGGAAGTGAGTTCTTATGATACCGAGGGCTGGGTGCAGGGTGTAGCCCTCAACGGCAGTTTTGCTTATGTGGCGGATGGAACTGATGGTGTACGGATCCTCGATGTGAGTACTCCCCAGAGTCCCCAGGAAGTGGGCTATTATGATACGGGGGGTTATGCCTATGGTGTAGCTATCAGCGGCAGTTTTGCTTATGTGGCAGATTTATCAGATGGCCTACGGATTATCGATATGAGTACTCCTCAGAGTCCCCAGGAAGTGGGTTATTATGATACCGGGGGTCATGCTCGGGGTGTGGCTATCCGTAATAGTTATGCCTATGTGGCGGATGGAAATGATGGTTTATGGATTATTGATGTGAGTGTGCCGGAGAGTCCCCAAGAAGTGGGTTCTTATGATACGGGAGGGTATGCTGGGAGTGTTACCATCAGCGGTAATTATGCCTATGTAGCGGATTTTGATGCTGGCTTACGGATCATCGATGTAAGCATACCTCAGAGTCCCCAGGAAGTGGGTTATTATGATACCGGGGGCTGGGTGCAGGGTGTAGCCCTTAGCGGCAGTTATGCCTATGTGGCGGATTTTGATGCCGGCTTACGGATCATCGATGTAAGCATACCTCAGAGTCCCCAGGAAGTAGGCTATTATGATACCGGTGATAAGGCCCTTGGTGTGGCCATCAGTGCCAGTTACGCCTATGTAGCGGATAGATATGATGGTTTACTAATCATCGATGTAAGCACACCCGAAAATCCCCAAGAAGTGGGCTATTATGATACCGGTGGCGGGGCGTATGGTGTGGCCCTCAGCGGCAGTTATGCCTATGTGGCGGATGGAAATGATGGTTTACGGATTATTGATGTAAGTGTGCCGGAGAGTCCCCAGGAAGTGGGCTATTATGATACCGGGGATTATGCTTGGGGTGTGGCCCTCAGCGGCAATTATGCTTATGTGGCGGATATGGAAGATGGATTGTATATTCTTCAAAATGATCTGCTGTTATCGGTTTCGGATGATGCTGGTCAACTTCCCGGACGGTATGCTCTTCATCAGAACTATCCCAATCCCTTCAATCCGGAGACGGTCGTTCAAATCGATATCCCGGAGCGTAGCGACGTTCGGTTGATTGTCTATGACATACTTGGCCGGGAGGTGCGTCACCTGGTTGCCGAAACCAGGGAGGCCGGTATTTACCGTATTCCCTGGGATGGAAGAAATGATAACGGGAAACAATTGCCGGCCGGGGTGTACCTGACGACATTGGAAGCAGGCCACTACCATAAAACTATAAAGATGTTGCTGTTGAAATAAAGAATAAGATACACACAAAAAACGGGGTGGATGATCGACCCCGTTTTTCTTTCTGTTCAAACGTTGAGAATCGTATAATTATACGTGATACTTAATCAGGGACAAAATAGTGTGCCGATGTTTTCCAGATCGCCAGATCACGGAGCATGATAACCGGGCAAAGGGCGATCCCTGATCCCGGCAGGTTATTGTCTGTTGAATATGACCGAATCTTACCTAACTTTTCCTTCGTAGCCTATGGGAAAAGACGACCAAAAATTTATCACCCGAATTCCGAAAGTGGAATTGCATGTTCATCTGGAAGGATCGGTACAGCCGCAAACATTGTTGGCTCTGGCCCGGCGGAATTCAGTATCGTTACGGTACGATACGATTTCCGGTTTGCGAAAATGGTATTCTTTTCGCGACTTCAATCATTTCCTCAACATCTATTTGACTATTTCAAGTTGCCTGCGCAGGGCAGAAGATATTGAATTAATTACCCGTGAATTCCTGATCGGACAGGCAGCGCAAAATATTGTATACAGCGAAGTAACTTTCACACCGTATAATCAGTATGTCACCAGCGGATTGGGATTTCATGAACAAATGGATGCCGTTAACCGGGGAAGAGCCTGGGGAGAAAAGGAACTGGGCATTCGCATGGGCGTCATTATGGATATTCCCCGACATATTACATCTGAAAATGGAGATCTGATTGCAAAATGGGCGATTGAGCGGTTCGGCGATGGAATCATCGCCTTTGGATTGGGCGGGCCCGAGATTGGAAATCCCCCGGAAAAATTCCGGGATGCGTTTGATCGCGTACGCGCAGCAGGAATTCCCTGTATTTTACATGCCGGAGAAACGGAAGGTCCTTCCAGTATTTGGAGCGCGATTCGGATAGCTGGCAGTCGCCGGATCGGACACGGAGTCAGGGCGATAGAAGACCGAAAATTAATGGAATATCTGCGCGACCGGCAAATACCATTGGAAGTATGTCCCACCAGCAATATCTGCCTTAAAATTTTTCCATCAATGGAAAAACACTGTTTGCCCCAGTTAATGGAATCCGGATTGTATGTCACGATAAACAGTGATGATCCCCCCATGTTTAATACGACCCTGACGAAAGAATTAATGATCGGCTGGAAAACCTGGAATTGGGACCGTACTACAATTGAACATTTGGTCCTTAATGCCGTGAACGCTACTTTATTACCGGAAAAAGGGAAAAAGGAATTGCAGGAAAATTTTATTCAGCAATTTGAACAGATCAGATAACGCCTACTTATTACTAATACCAATTAATCTGAATAGAGAAAATGACCACTAAAATAACCATCCTCGG
>JAADFQ010000183.1 GCA_013152835.1 FCB group bacterium | reverse complement strand
CATCGCTCTTATGTAAAATATCCCGGGACACGACCTTCATGACTACCGGAAAACCGATCGATTCCGCAATCGATACCGCCTGTTCCAGGGATTTGGCGACGCCGCCCCGGGGACCTTCCAGTCCGGCGGCCTGAAGCAAGGCTTGCCCTTCATGGGCCAGCAGAAAATGCCGGTTATCAGCCAACGCCTGATCAATAATGGCATTGATGGACTGACAATCCAGCGTCGGTTCCTTGTACACGTCTGGTTTACGGTCCAGGTTTTTCCCATGGGCGTGCAAAATCCCCAGACAGGATACCGCTTCATAGACATCCCGGAACACGGCGATATTCTCTTTGGTGAGGCGGTTAATGGCCTGTTCCGTGAGGTCGCCGCCAAAGATGGAATAAACAATCGGCTTTCCCCCGTCCCGGTACCGGGCATAGGTTTGTCGCATCATTTCCGTTAACTGGTCAATGTCCATCACCGCCGTTTCGCAATACAAACTGATCACGGAATGAATTTCCGGGTCGCGAAGGGCGGCTAACAGGGCCTTTTCATAATCCTCCCGGGTCGCTTCTCCCGTCAGGTCGATGGGATTCTTGGTGGATCCGAATCCGTGGGTCACCGATTCGAAGGTCAGTTTCAGGCGTTCCGCATCATCGTATAAACGGACATTGTATTTCTCGCAGGCGTCGGTGGCCATCACGCCCACGCCGCCGCCGTTGGTAATAATCGCCGCGTTGGACCCGTTCGGCGCCGGGGCATGGGACAAATATTTACACCAGTCCAGGGCGTCCTGAATACTTTCGGCGCGAAAAACGCCGCATTGCTTCATGATGGCTTCGAAGATTTCATCCGCACCGGCCAGGGAACCGGTGTGGGAAGCGGCGGCCATGGCGCCCCGTTTGGAACGGCCCGATTTAATTACAATCACCGGTTTGATCCGGGTGGCCTTTTTCAATGTCCGCACCAGCCGTTCACCGTTATGAATTCCTTCGATATACATGAGAATGATTTTGGTTTCATCCTGCTCAATCAGGTATTCCACCAGATCATTTTCGTCGATGTCAGTCTTATTGCCCACGGAAATGATGGCCGATAAGCCGATATTCTGAACCGCCGTCTTGCCGATCATGGCAATCCCCAATGCGCCGCTCTGGGTGATAATGGCCACATTCCCCGGATGAATATCCCGGGGGCCGAAGGTGGCGTTCAAAGAAACTTTGGCCGAATAGTGGCCGAAAATATTTGGTCCCAGGACACGCATTCCGTGTTCCCGGGCATAGGTCACGATCTTTTGTTCCTCCGCAATATTCCCCACTTCGGAGAAACCGGAAGAAATCACCGATAAATGTTTGACCTGTTTTTTTCCGCAGGCCACAACCGTTTCGTACACCGCTTTGGCAGGGATCACCAGCACGGCGACATCAATCTCACCTTCAATTGCTTCTATCGATGAATACACGTTATGACCCAGAATATTCCCGCCCTTCGGATTGACCGGGAAAATCTTCCCCTGATAACCGACTTCGACAATATTTTGCAGAATTTTATACCCTATTTTCGTCGGTACGGAACTGGCGCCGATGATTGCAATGGACCGGGGCTCAAACAGATATTTTATATCCGGAATTAATGGATTCAACTTTCACTCCTGAACATCATTTTGATTTCATAAACCCCTTCCGATGTCCGTTTCTGGATATCGAATCCCCGACTTTCAAAGAGGTGCAGCATGGCCAGGTTCTCCATCAGTACGTCGGCGGTGAAACCGAGGAGACCCTGACGCTTGGCCAGGACCGTCAGGTAGGCCAGGAGCTCACGACCGATGCCCAGGTTCTGGTGATCGTCGCGGATCACGAAGGCCACATCCGCCGTGTGGGTGGACTCAATAATGGCGTATTGGCCCAGACCGACAATCATGGGTCTTTTCTTCTTCCTGGTTTTTTCCAGGGCCAGAATAATCATCTCGTTGGAATAATCAATCACGGTAAAATCCTGAAGCCGTTCATGGGGAATGTCCTTCCGGTGAGAAAGGAAACGGCGATATAAACTGTTATCGGACAGGGAGTAAAAAAATTCTTTCAGCAGGGGTTCATCGCTGATTTTAACCGGACGTAAAAAGATTTCCAGCCCGGTTTTTGTGGTCCGGTAGGTTTCCAAATGAGCAGGGTATTCGCCGCCCTTTCCCGGAATGATGGCCTGGTCGGAATAAATCAGGTGCCGTTCTTTCGCCATTTGAACCAGTTCCGGACGAAATTTGGGATGGGCGATGGAAATCAATTCCATGGCCCGTTCACGAATGTTTTTCCCGTGGAGATAGGCGATGCCATATTCGGTCACTACATATTGGATATCACCCCGGTTGAGCGTAACACCGGCGCCCTCCTTCAAAAATGGAACAATACGGGAAACAGAGTCATTTTCCGCCGTGGAAGGAAGCGTAAGAATCGTTTTACCCAGCCGGGACTGAACCGCGCCACGCATGAAGTCGGCCTGACCGCCAATACCGCTGTAAAAATATTCGCCCAACGATTCGGCCGTCGATTGCCCGGTGAGATCAATTTCCAGCGCCGAATTGATCGCCGTCATATGATCATGTTCGGCAATCACCCGGGGATCGTTGGTATAATCCACCGTTTTGAATTCAATTGCCGGATTATCGTGGATAAACTCATAGGTTTCATGGGAACCCATACAAAAACTGGCAATCGTTTTTCCCGTGTTAATCGTTTTCCGCGTATTATCGATCACGCCCATTTTCATTAATTCTACAATGCCGTCACCCAACAATTCGGTGTGCACGCCTAAATGTTTTTTATCCTTGAGATTTTTCAGGATGGCGTTGGGCAGGCTGCCGTATCCCACCTGAATCGTATCACCATTTTCCACCAGGCTGGCAACATGAAGACCTATTTTTTGAGCCAAATCGCTGTTCGGAGATTCGACGTACTCTAACAAAGGTTCGTCTTGCGGCACAAGATAATCAATATCCCTGATATGCAAAAAACCATCGCCATGAATCCGGGGCATATTTCTATTGACCTGGGCAATTACAATCCGGGCATTTTCCGTGGCGGCTTTCACAATATCAACACTGATGCCCAGGCTCATATAGCCGTGGCGATCCGGACAGGAGGTTTGGATCAGAGCAACATCGATAGGAATCAGATTATCCCGAAAAAGACTGGGAACTTTGGATAAAAATATCGGCGTGTAATCCGCCATTCCGCGATTTACTGCTTCCCGCGTATTATTCCCGATAAAAAATGAGTTATAACGGAAATTACGCTGATACTTGGGATTGGTATAGGGCGCTACATCCAGAGACCAGACATGAAAGACCTCGGAATC
>JAADFQ010000182.1 GCA_013152835.1 FCB group bacterium | reverse complement strand
GTTAACGTCGTCTTTCCGTGATCTACATGGCCGATCGTTCCAATGTTTACATGGGGCTTCGATCGATTAAACTTCTCTTTTGCCATAAGATTTCCCTCTCCTTATTTTCAATTATTTTTGAGCCTACGACCGGATTTGAACCGGTGACCTCTTCCTTACCAAGGAAGTGCTCTACCGACTGAGCTACGTAGGCGTCAACGTTTCGCGCTATCCGACCATGAACCGAATGTGCTGCCTGCCCAGTTCCAGAACCCTGGCAAGTGGTTGAGCGGGCGACGAGATTCGAACTCGCGACCCTCAGCTTGGAAGGCTGATGCTCTACCAACTGAGCTACACCCGCATCGTGGGGAGAGAAGGATTCGAACCTCCGTAGGCGTACGCCGGCAGATTTACAGTCTGCTGCCATTGACCGCTCGGCCATCTCCCCGAAATGTTGTCAAATAACCTTTTTAGAGCCACCGAAGGGAATCGAACCCCCGACCTACTGATTACAAATCAGTTGCTCTACCAGCTGAGCTACGGTGGCAAAATTTTTTTAAATAGCCCCCGGTTCAGGGATGATTAGGGAGGGGAGAAAGACTCCGGACACAAACTGCGAATTAGCGGATAGCAAAGCCGATAAATTTAGCTAAGAATCAAAAATACATACAATATAATTATTGCGTTTTACGAAAAGGAATTTTTCCCGGTACCGGTAGCACTTTATTGTCGTAGTCATGGAGTTCTACGGAAAAAGCCGGTAACTTTTCAAAAGCCGGGCTCAATGTTAAAAATTCAGATTTCATTTATGCCCGGTTGCTCTGCCTGCCGGAGACGGCTTACTTTTCCGATAATCAGAAATCAGGGGAAAAAAATAAAAATAATGATGATCGCCATTCGCAAAGCTACGTTGAATGACCGGGAAATAATAATTGCAGGGAACCTGGCTATGGCCCGGGAAACCGAAAACAAATCCCTGGACTCGCATACGGTTCGCCAGGGTGTTACCGCTCTGCTTTCCGATTTCAACAAGGGAATCTATTACCTGGCGGAAATCGATAATCAAATTGCCGGACAATTAATGATCACCACGGAATGGTCCGATTGGCGGAATCGGGAATTCTGGTGGATTCAATCGGTCTATATTTGGCCCCAATATCGCCGGCGAGGAGTGTATTCCGCGCTTCATCGTCAAATCCGACGATGGGCACAGGAATCCGATGCCGTCTGCGGCCTCCGACTTTATGTGGACCGCGATAATATCAACGCGCAGCAGACCTACAAATCCCTGGAAATGGTCCGCGCCCACTATGAACTTTACGAAGAAGACTGGATTCAGGATTCGTGACCTTCGCATCCATATCGATCGGACCGCTAACCATTCGTCCGGCAGTTCTCCTGGCGCCCATGGCCGGCGTCACGGATTATCCCTTCCGCACCCTGTGTAAGGAACAAGGCGCCGGTGCGGTATATTCGGAATTTGTTTCCGCCCACGGAATCATCAGGGAAAATCGGCGTACCCTGGAAATGATTCGATTCACAGAATTCGAACGACCCATCGGAATCCAGATTTTCGGCGATGATCCGGAAGTCATGGCACAGGCCGCCCAAAAAATTGTGAAGCGTTTTGCACCGGATCTGATCGATATCAATTACGGCTGTCCCGTGCCCAAAGTCACCAAACGAGGTGCCGGATCAGCAGCACTCAAAGATCTGGGCCTTATGGATGAAATCACGTCTGCTGTGGTAGCGGCAGTTACACCCATCCCGGTTTCCGTAAAAATGCGTGCCGGTTGGGATTCCCACTCCATCGTAATCCCGGAAGCCGGACCGCGACTGGAAGCACGGGGCGCGAAAGCCATTACGCTCCATCCACGAACAACCGTCCAGGATTATTCGGGAAAAGCGGATTGGTCACTGATCCGTGAATTAAAATCCGCCGTATCCATACCCGTAATCGGAAACGGGGATGTTCAATCGGCTGAGGACTATTTTGAAATGGTCAAAGCCACCGGCTGTGACGGCGTAATGATCGGGCGCGCCGCGTTGGGGAATCCCTGGATTTTTGCGGAAATCAAGGCCGCTCTGGAGGGCGACCCGACACCGATAGCGCGCACTCTTGCTCAGCGGGCAAAGATGGCGCAACGACATTTGGCGCTACTCACTGAATTTCGTGGAGAAAAAATCGGCTCTCAATTAATCAGAAAACACCTGGGATGGTATTTCAAAGGATTCCCCGGCGCGTTGGCGCTGCGCAAATCATTGGTTACGGCTCCAGACTTGGATACAATCGAACAAATTCTTAAGAGTCTGCAATCGAACCAAGAGGGTATTTCATGAAATATTCTGTATCGAATAACTGACGACGTATAAACAATCCTCATCGCCTGCGAGCAACCTATATCAAAGTCTTTCCTTAGCTTGCTTTGGAAATTCCCCAACAGGTAAATTTCGCAGCTCAGTTCGTTTTATTTTTGACTAATAAAAGGATTCACTATGCCGAACGCACACGTATCTGTCCCTAAGCCGGAAAATGAGCCGATCCGCTCCTACGCCCCGGGGACACCTGAACGCAAATCGCTTCAGGAAAAGTTAAAAGAATTATCGACCACGCAAGTTGAGATACCCGTTATCATTGGCGGCAAAGAAATTTTCACTGGCCGGACCCAGCCGGCGGTTATGCCTCATAATCATGGTCACGTTCTGGCCACGATTCATCAGGCGGGACAAACCGAAGTGGCCCAGGCCGTGGATGCTTCACAAAAAGCCTGGGCAGACTGGTCCGCCATGCCCTGGGAAGCACGGGTAGCAATTTTAAAGCGAGCCGCCACGTTGTTGGCAGGACGCTACCGCGATACCCTGAACGCCGCCACCATGCTGAACATGAGCAAAAACCCCTTTCAGGCCGAAATCGACGCTGCCTGCGAATTAATCGATTTTTTCAATTTTAACGCCTACTATGCTCAGGAACTCTATGGCATGCAACCGATGTACTCACCCAGTGGGATGTGGAATACGGTTGAGCATCGCGCCCTGGAGGGATTCATTTTTGCCGTAACACCTTTTAATTTTCTAAGTATCGCCGGAAATCTGCCCACATCACCGGTTCTCATGGGTAATGTAGCCTTATGGAAACCAGCCTCCAGTGCTGTCTATCCCTCCTATTATCTCATGAAACTGTTTCAGGAAGCGGGATTTCCGGACGGTGTGATCAATTTCATTCCCGGTCCCGGCTCTCAGGTTGGTCCCGTCGTCATGTCCAATTCCCGGCTGGCGGGTATTCATTTCACCGGATCAACGGCTGTTTTTCAGGGAATGTGGTCCACTATCGGGCAAAATATCGCCGGATATAAGTCCTATCCCCGGATTGTAGGTGAAACCGGTGGTAAGGATTTTCTTATCGCCCATCCATCAGCGGACCTGGAAGCGTTGGTGACAGCGGCTATCCGCGGTGCCTTCGAATACCAGGGACAAAAATGTTCCGCCCTGAGCCGACTGTATCTTCCTGAATCACTCTGGAAAGGATTCAAATCCTCCTATTCCGATCAAGTCGCAACGATCAAGATGGGACCCGTAGATGATTTCTCAAACTTCATGAATGCGGTAATCGATAAAGCGGCTTTTACATCCATTACCCATTATATTGACGTTGCTAAAAACAGTAGCGACGCCACGATTCTTACCGGGGGTAATTATGATGACTCGGAAGGGTATTACATTGAACCGACAACAATCGTAACTACTGATCCCCACTTCAAAACGATGGAAGAAGAAATCTTCGGACCCGTGCTGACCATCTATGTGTATCCTGATCGGGAATGGTCCGCTACCCTCGATCTGGTGGACTCCACTTCTCCATACGCCTTAACCGGAGCCGTCTTTGCCAATGACCGTCAGGCGATTTTGGAGGCGTCCCGAAAATTGACCCACGCTGCAGGTAATTTTTATATCAACGATAAACCGACTGGCGCGGTGGTCGGGCAGCAGCCCTTCGGCGGTAGCCGGGATTGTCACGGTAGATTACGTTGAAATTGTGGAAATCACGCCCGGCGGCGCCCATAATAATGGTTTTAATTGCAGTCATCAGTTTAACTCCTGTTGAAA
The DNA here is from genome assembly GCA_013152835.1 of FCB group bacterium. Classification (GTDB taxonomy): domain Bacteria; phylum Fidelibacterota; class Marinisomatia; order Marinisomatales; family J089; genus J089. The sequence goes on along the minus strand of JAADFQ010000182.1, from coordinate 118 downwards.
AGGTTATGAATGAAAAAAAGTGTGGATATAAATGCGGGTTTTAGCTAAAACCGAATGTTTGCCGAAAGCTTAAAATTCCCTGTAAGTAGTTATGCATCGTTTAGTCCATGAATGGGTA
>JAADFQ010000181.1 GCA_013152835.1 FCB group bacterium | reverse complement strand
AAATGACCAACATGAAAGACCAGGAAATTCCGTTCGGCCGTACAGTGGATGAAATCGTGATGGACGTTTGCGGTGATCTGGATATTCCCATCATTTCCAATTTTCCCTGCGGACACGGCAAGTTCCAGGCCACTCTACCCATTTCCGTGCCGGTCCGGTTATTAGCCGACCTCCAGCATCCCCGGCTGGAAATTCCGGAATCACCCGTAATCATTTAATTAAAGGATCCGTCTATGCTGAATTACATCTGGTTCGGGATGATGGCTATCGGCCTCATCGCCGGTGTCATTACGGGTAATATTGACGCCGTTACCCAGGCGGCTATTGATATGGCCAAAACCGCCGTAGAAATCGCCATCGGGCTGATTGGTATCATGGCACTCTGGCTCGGTATCATGAAAATTGCGGAAGAATCTGGGTTGATCCGTCTGATTGCCCGGGGTCTGCGTCCGGTGACAATCCGTTTGTTCCCGGATGTGCCTCCCGATCATCCGGCGATCGGTTCCATTATTCTCAACATGGCCGCGAATATCCTGGGATTGGGAAATGCCGCCACGCCTCTGGGTTTGAAAGCGATGGAAGAACTCCAGGAACTCAATCCCAAAAAGGATACGGCCACCAACGCCATGTGTACTTTTCTGGCAATCAATACCAGTTCCGTCCAGTTGATTCTTCCTGCCACGGTGGTCGGTCTCATGGGCGTGGCTTCCAATCAGATATTTATTACCACAATCATTGCCACCTCCCTCTCTACGGTGGCCGGAATCGTCGCTGTAAAAACCATGGAAAAATGGAAACGTTACCGGGAGGTGTCCTGATGCTTGAAACCATAATAACCGCCATTAATACTGCCGCGAAATTTATCATTCCCGGCTTGCTGGTACTGATACCGCTCTACGGTCTGTTTGTTAAAAAAATCAAGGTGTATGAAGTATTTGTGGAAGGAGCCAAGGATGGTTTCACGATTGCCGTGCGCATCATTCCTTACCTGGTGGCTATTTTGGTGGCCATCGGAATGTTCCGGGCCTCCGGTGCTTTGGATTTGTTGCTGAAATTCATGGCTCCGGTACTGAACGCCATCGGCTTTCCACCGGAGAATGTTCCCCTGGCTCTGATGCGACCTCTTTCCGGAAGCGGATCGCTGGGTCTGCTGACGGACCTGGTCAATACCTATGGTGCCGACTCCCTCATTGCCAAAATCGGGGCTACCATGTTCGGATCCACGGAAACCACGTTTTATGTCCTGGCGGTGTATTTCGGATCTGTGGGGGTGACCAAGAGTCGCCATGCCTTACCTGCCGGTTTGATCGCTGATGCCGTAGGGATTTTTAGCGCAGTTTATATTTGCAAATTATTGTTGGGATAAATTCTAATATCTGTCGTATTTTGCATAGTATGTAGTTATTCTCCATACATACTATGCGAATAAAGACAAAACACAGCAACCATACTCCTGACTTCCCTACGCTGGTTTCGGGATGAGGGGGATCATTTCGTGAAAATTAATCTTCGGAAATTAATCCCCTATGAGGAATTCGATTATCAAACGCTGACCACAGCGCTTAGCGATTATGCTCATCCCCGGGATAAGATCGCCCGTTTAATAAGAAACGGGACCATTATTAGAGTCAAAAAGGGAATTTATATATTTAGTGAAGCATACCGTCGCCAGCCCTATTCAAAGGAAATCCTGGCTAACCTGATATATGGCCCTTCCTATCTGTCCCTGGAATTTGCTCTTCAATATTATGATATGATACCAGAACGGGTTGAAATTTTAACTTCGGTTACGCCCGGGCGTTCACGGAAATTTTTTACACCGGCAGGAACTTTTTTTTATCAATCAATAGCGTTGGAAGCTTACCGAATCGGCTATGATCAGCAAAAAATTGACGGACAGCGGTTCTTCCTGATTGCCATTCCGGAAAAGGCGCTGGCGGATAAACTTTTTCTGGATCGGGTTCCCATCCGATCTGAAAAATCTTTACAACATTATTTATTTGAAGACTTACGTGTGGACCATACCCTGATCGGCGATCTGGACTTTGGGATAATCGATGAATTCGCCCTAAGGTATCGTTCTCAAAAGTTGAGTTTTCTCAGCAAATTTATTAAACGCCTGAAATAGTAATGATTCATGCAGAGAATGAATAATGTACTGAATCAAATGCTGACTCGTTACGCTCCCGTCACAGTCAGTGAATATACGCACTCGTTACGCGAAATATTGCAGGAGATCGTCCTGTTGGGGTTATGGCGCGGGAAATTTTTTGAACAAGCTGCTTTTTACGGAGGAAGTGCACTTCGAATCTTGTATGGTCTGGACCGTTACTCAGAAGACCTGGATTTCTCTTTGATAAAACCGGATACAAGTTTTCAATTGAGCAATTATATGCAAAAACTTGAGCAGGAAGTAAGAGCCTTCGGATTTGATGTTCAGATTGAATTAAGGGATAATTCCGGTAAACGACCTATACAAGTAGCAATTGTTAAAACGAATCTGGCGCAGGCATTAGCGCTGGTTTCCAGTCCAACCATTCCGTTACACATTCACCCTGGAAAACTATTGAAAATCAAACTGGAGGTAGACACCTGTCCACCCCAGGCGTTTCGCGTAGAATTCAGGCATATTTTACAACCCATTCCTTTCGCGGTCCGAATGTATTCTCTGCCGGATTTATTTGCGGGAAAAATGCATGCAGTTCTTTGTCGACAATGGAAACACCGCGTTAAGGGAAGAGATTGGTATGATTTGGTCTGGTATATTGCCAATCAGACACCATTGCATTTAGAACACTTGGAATCGCGTCTACGTCAAAGCGGCGATTGGTCTCGTAACGATCGTTTATCAGCCCAATCCCTGGAACAACTACTGGCGCTAAAAATTGATGGATTGGAGATACAAAACGTACGGAGGGATGTTGAACCCTTTATAAAATCTCCTGAAAAGTTAGCGGCATGGTCGAAAACTTTCTTTCACGAAATCATAACCAAAATCCAATTCACATAAATTGAAAAATTCCGCTAGAATATCAGTGCATTTCTAGTTGACTATAATCTGGCTCTCCATGGATTTTTCCAGGCGTCGCGCTTCGGACAGGAATTGGTCAACCGACATTTCCTTCAGGAAAACCGCTCCGTGGGAAGCCCGGATCCGGGGATGGTCATTCCGGTACCAAAAATCCCGCCCCAGAATTAATTCCAGGTCCTGATGCTGTTCCACCCAGATCTTCTGGTCCAGATCGCAAAAAGGTCCATCCAATTCATAACTGGGGAAAGAAGCGGATTTCTGGCTCAGGTAACAGGTGAGAAAGGTATCCCGCAACATAGCCATGGAATTGAGTG
>JAADFQ010000180.1:1527-4874 GCA_013152835.1 FCB group bacterium | reverse complement strand
TTTCTTCATTTTCGGTAAACCGGAACCTGTTACCTTTGACCGGAATTTCCCTGTAATTTTCCCCGTATTTTATGGGAGATACCATGCCGGATAAACCTCACTTTCGGACCGTAATAGAACCGTTTATTATTAAGTCCGTCCAACCTATTCGCCTCACCACCCGTGAGCAACGGGCCGAAATTCTTAAGGCGGCTCATTATAATTTATTCAAAGTTCAGTCCCGGGATGTACTGATTGACCTCCTCACCGACAGCGGAACAGGCGCCATGAGCTCGGAGCAATGGGCCGCCATTATGCGGGGAGATGAAGCTTATGCCGGAAGCCCCAGTTTTCTGCGGTTCGAGGCCGCCGTGAAAGATTTATTCGGCTTCCGCCATGTGATCCCCACCCACCAGGGCCGGGCAGCGGAACGAATTCTGTTTTCCGTGATGTGCAAGGACGGTGATGTAGTGCCTAACAATACTCACTTCGACACAACACGCGCCAATATCGAATTCCGAAATGCAGTGGCAGAAGACCTGGTCATCGAAGAGGGAAAAGATCCGTCCAACCTGCATCCATTTAAGGGAAACATGGATGTGGCCAAACTGGAACGGTTGATTGAAAACACCGGTGCCGACCGAATCCCGCTTTGCATGTTGACCATCACCAACAATTCCGGAGGCGGTCAACCCGTATCCATGGAAAATATCAAAGCGGTTAAAACCGTTCTTAAAAAATACGGGATTCCGTTGTATTTCGATGCGGCCCGGTTTGCGGAAAACGCCTATTTTATCAAACTACGGGAACCGGGATATCAAGACGTGTCGGTGAAGTCCATTGTCCAGGAGATGATGAGCTATGCCGACGGTTGCTCCGTGAGCGCCAAAAAAGACGGTCTGGTGAATATCGGTGGTTTCCTCTGCACCAATGATGATCTACTGGCCCAGGAGGAGAAGGATTTGCTGATCCTCACCGAAGGCTTCCCCACCTACGGCGGACTGGCCGGTCGGGACCTGGAAGCTCTGGCGGTGGGACTTCAGGAGGTCGTGGATGAAGATTATCTTACCTACCGGATCGCCGAGACCCGTTACCTGGGCGATCATTTGACGGAGATTGGCTATCCGATTGTACAACCACCCGGAGGCCATGCCATCTATATTGATGCCAAAGCTCTCCTGCCGCATATTCCCGTTTCCCAATATCCCGGGCAAAGCCTGTCGGTGGAATTTTATCTTGAAGGCGGTATTCGTACCGTGGAAATCGGATCGGTGATGTTCGGCAAGCGTGATCCCACAACCGGGGAAGAGACACCGGCGGCCATGGAACTGGTGCGTCTGGCCCTCCCTCGCCGAACCCACACCCAGAGCCATATCGACTATGTTATTGAGGTGGCCCGGTCGGTCTATACCCGCCGGAACCGGGTCCGGGGAATCCGCATTACAAAACAACCGGAATTTCTACGGCATTTCACAGCGGAGTTTGAACCGGTATAGGTAACTTTTTCCCACTTTCGCGTACGACCGGTCTACGACGAAATAGTTTACGACAGCCGCAGCCCCTTCCAACGGACCAACTCCAATCCGGCCCAGATCAGCAGGGTTTCTCCGGTCATTTCACCATATTCCTCAAGACAAACTTCCAAATAATATTCCGGTCCAATTCTCAACCAGTTGGACAGAGTCTCAATTCCGATCGCCGATCCTAAGAAAACACCGAGACCGCCAAGAAATAATATCTGAATCCTTCGGGGCCAGTGTTGAAACGTATGAATCAGGAATCCCAAAACCAGCATGAACATAATGAACGGAATTCCGATGACAAACATCCAGATGCCCGTAATAGCAAAGGGGGTGGTAAACCGCGATCCGCCGGGAATGAGTGCGTCGGACAAATCCCCTAATGTCTCATGGATCATGGCCATTTCATCCAGAGAAAGAAACAAAAGAGTCAGCGGCAATAACCAGTATAATACCACTTTCCAGGTCGATTCTTTCCGCAGACTCCACACATAAATGCCGGTAAGCAACGCCGCCAGGAAAAGTTGGATGGATGAATACCAGGTGGGCAGATTATTTTCATCATTCAGATCTAAAAATTGAGTCAGCCAGGAAGCGGAATCGCCCAATAAGGCATTGAGCAAATACAGGATTACTAAAAGGGTATTGCCGAGAAAAAGGAGTTGAATGATCCCCGGAATCATTTTGGATATCCCCGCTTTGGATGTCATCAAGTATTCACCCCTGGTAAGAATTTACAACAAAGAAATCAATGATTGGAAAAATCCGGCGATCCCCGAAAAATCACACACATACCGACACCGGCCCGTTGGTTTGATAACGAGGAAAGACAGATTAAATAATTACTCATTACTTATCACGAGAAACATTTGTTTCTTTGAGTGAATTTCCCTTTGGCAGTAAGCTTCTGAAGGATTTGATCTCCAGATTTGCAAGTGTTACTAAAACCATAAACCGGTCACCCTTTATGACTTCCAATTCCTCCACTATCATTGTCATTGTCGGTGCCCAATGGGGCGATGAAGGCAAGGGCAAGGTCACGGATTATTTTACCGGCGATTTCGATTACGTCATTCGTTTCCACGGCGGCAACAATGCCGGTCACACCGTTATCGTGAATGGTCGCGAATTCAAGCTGCACCTGATCCCTTCCGGTGTGCTCTACGAGGGCCCGGTGTCGGTCATCGGAAATGGAGTTGTGGTCGATCCGGCAGTCTTATTGGATGAGCTTCAATATTTGCGGAAGCGCGGCATTAATCCACGGTTAGTGGTCAGCGATCGAGCCCATGTGATTCTGCCCTATCATATTGCCCTGGATGCGGCCCTGACCGGACACCAGGGAACGTTAGCTGCCGGAAGCACGCGGCGGGGAATTGCGCCGGTTTATGCCGATAAAATGTATCGCCATGGGATTCGCATGATCGATCTTTTGGAGCCGGAAATTTTCAGGGAAAAGTTGGGAAAGAGTTATTGTTTTAATAAACGCCTCATTGAAAAAGCCCTGGGAGGCTCTCTGGACATTTCCGAAGATGAAATATTGAATCAATATCTTGATTACGGCCAACAATTACGACCCTATATTCAGGATGTTTCTTTACTATTGGACCGGGCTGTCAAATCCGGTAAATCGCTTTTATTCGAAGGGGCTCAGGGCATCAGTCTGGATGTGGATCACGGCATTTATCCCCATACAACCAGCAGCAATACTTCTGCCGGACATATTGCAGTGGGGTCTGGTCTGACTTTCTCCCGCATCGACCGCCTCATCGGAGTAGCCAAAGCCTATGTTACCCGGGTGGGAATCAGTCCCTTTCCCACGGAACTGCCGGAAGCGGAAGGAAAACTCCT
>JAADFQ010000180.1:0-1475 GCA_013152835.1 FCB group bacterium | reverse complement strand
TGGCTGGATATGGTGCAATTGCGCCAGGCGGTTCGGGTCAATGGTCTTACGGAACTGGCACTTACCAAACTGGATATTCTCACCGGCTTCGATCAATTGAAGGTGTGTATCGCCTATCGAATCGGGGATAAAACCGTCAGCGAAATGCCTGCCAGTCTCACGGATTACCGCCGGGCAGTTCCTGTGTATAAAACCTTATCCGGATGGACCGAACTTCCACCCGATGTGGCGGAGCATCCCTTCAAGCCTGCCCCAAGCCTTGCGGGATTATATTTCCTTTATCGAGGATGATCTGAACATTCCGGTCCGGATGGCCTCCGTTGGCCCCCAGCGTCATGAGACGATCCTTAAATAAACACCCTTTCATTCCATGACCGACGCGGTAAATCCGCCCCTCGATTTTACGGGGCTTTCCGATGACCGGATTGCTCAAATTCTGCGGGAGTACAACATCCCGCTGACACCGGACGAAGCCCGGAAAGTTCAGCGCGAGATGCTGAAAAACGTCCCCCTACACTGACGGAACTGGTTCTGTTTTCCATCGAAGGGTCGGAGCATTGTTCCTATAAAAGCAGCCGCCCCCATTTGAAACAATTTATTACCGACGGACCCCACGTGGTCCTGGGCGCCAAAGAAGACGCAGGCGTGGTGGCCGTTGCCACGGATAAACAGGGTCACCGCTGGTGTGTGGTTCTGTCGCACGAATCCCATAATCATCCGTCACAAATTGTGCCTTATGAAGGAGCGGCCACCGGCGTGGGGGGCAATGTCCGGGACGTGTTGTGCATGGGCGCGGAAGTGATTGCCGTTTCCGATTCCTTACGCTTTGGCGATATTAACGCGCCCAAGACGCTATGGATTCATGAAGGTGTCGTGGATGGTATTGCCGGCTATGGCAACCCGTTGGGAATCCCCAATATTGGCGGCGATTTATACTATGATTCGGGATATAACGATAATTGCCTGGTAACGGTTGTCACCTTGGGTCTGGTACGCGAGGATCAGATTATTCATTCCTACGCACCACAGGAAGCGGACGGGTTTGATTTGATTCTGGTGGGTAAACCCACCGATAACAGCGGCTTCGGCGGCGCCAGTTTTGCTTCCCTGGAACTGGAGGAGGAAAAAAAGGAACAAAACAAAGGGGCGGTTCAGGAACCGAATGCTTTTCTGGAACGACACCTGGTGAAAGCCACTGGTGAATTATTCCGTTATCTTCAGGAACGCGAATTATGTACCAAGGTAGGTTTCAAGGACCTGGGCGCCGGAGGAATTGCCTGTGCCAGCGTGGAGTTGGCTGATACGGCCGGTATGGGGGCCACTGTCCGACTGGATCACGTACACCGGGCCATGAATCAATTGCACCCTTCTGTTCTGCTCTGCGCCGAAACACAGGAACGCTTCATGTGGGTATCACCGCCGGAGCTGACCAAAACCATTTTAAAGCATTACAATACTGTTTTTGATCTTCCGGG
>JAADFQ010000179.1 GCA_013152835.1 FCB group bacterium | reverse complement strand
CAACAATTCCGGTAGTGATTGGCGGTGCGCCCACTTCCCGGGAATTTGCCGATTCCATCGGCGCCGATTTTTATGCCCGATCGGCTATGGATGGCGTGGAAAAGGTCCTGGCTCACTATGAAGCCCGTACGGGAAAATCCAGTAACACCTGACGACGTACATCCATAGGGGTGACATCCCAATAGCCGGTGACCTAACCGGTTATGATCATCTAATCCAGCGGTTGAAATGTATAAATCATAATCCCGTCCATAAACGGACCGTCCTCGGGAAAATAATAGTCCAGGAATGGAATTCGCTGGGTGAATCCGGCAGACAGAGAGGCGTGAATTAAATCCTTCCGATCAATGATCATTCCTTCGTGAGCAATGAGAATCCCTTTATCCATGTAGGATCGGCGCACAAAGGCCACGCCGCAGACTTCCGGCAATCGTGCCATGAGTTCCTGCGTGATGGCTTTATTTGGTATATAGAATAAATCCACTTCCCGTTCCCAATTCAAGGGCAAGAATTCTGTCCCATCCGACTTACGATTCAAAATGAGATGGGCTTCCACCAGTTCATCCTTGGGTAAAAGTGACTCCGTGATATTTACCGTATTAGGATTGGCGGTAATACGATCAGCAGTATAATGCCATCGGGATAAATAGGTGGGTTTTTGTTGCCCCAGAGAATCCCGTTTATAATGAATCCGGATCATATTTTTCCGCGCTTCTTCCCATGAACGGCTTTGGGCCGCCGCCAAGGTAGTCAGGATATGTCCCGTACAATCGGATACATCCATTCTGATAATGGGGTCCGTATCCGGTTCCTGCTCTTCGCCAAGTTTGAATATTTCGTAAGGCGTTCCCACGCGCCAGATGGCCAGAGCCTTAATCCGCTCCTGGAAATCGGGAAAATGATCTTGAAACTCAGGTAAAATAGCAGAAATCTGGTCTTCCGAAAGCGTCCAGGGTTTGGGTAGAGAATTTACCCAATCCAACTCGTTCCTTCGGGAACATCCCAAGAGGATCAGGGCCAGTAAAAAGACGGTGAAAAACCGGACATGGGGTCGATTGCTAATAGTAAGCGTCATAACTTTGATCTCTGTTTATGGTACAAATTAGGTGGACAAAAATGAGAAATCAATGCTTATGGGTCGGTTTTTTCTCTCTCATGATTATCGTCGGATGTGACTCCTCTCCCGTGCGTGAACGTCAAATCGTTTCCACATTCTCCGACGGAAAACCGGAGCACGTAAACATATTCGAAGTTGTGGATGGACAAAAAAAACTAGTGGGAGAGGAAATCTATTATTTCAACAGTCAAATGATGCGCAGCCGTGAGTTGAAAGACGGATATCCGAACGGTGTCTGGCGGGAATGGTTTAAAAACGGACAACTCAGAATGGAAAAACATTACGTAAATGGAAATCTTGACGGCCTGCAAAAAGGCTGGTACCGGGACGGTGCTAAATTTTATGAAGCCGAATTTTCGCAAGGTAAATTACTTCATCGTCGGGAATGGAAACCGGATGGAACCTTGCGTAATGATTAAAACCGGATTTTTTCTTTGCGGAATATTGGTAATGATCTCGATCAATCGTGTCATGGCCCAGAACTGGATTCAAAATGACGCCATGTTTAATTCCAGTGGCGTTCCGTCAGTCACTTTTTCTTCGCCCCGATTCGCAGACCTGGACCTGGATGGAGATATGGATTTGATTCTCACCGGATCAAACACCGAACCGCTTTTTCTGGAAAATATCGGGACTCATACTCAACCCTCGTTTTCGTTAACTGGTTTTGTCACGGCAACTATTCCGGCGATTAATGCGGAAACAGCCATTCCGGCGGATTTGAATGGCGACGGACTCACAGATCTGGTTTGCGGTGGATTTTCCGGATTGACCTTTTATCAGAATACCGGAACGGCTGATTCGATCACTTTTCAGCTCATAGATGGTTTTTTTCCGGACCTTGGACTAAGCCATTCCCCGGTACCGACACTGGCGGATATCGACGGAGATACACTCCTGGATATCATGGCGGGATTGGCTGAAGATGGTTCCGTGGTCTGGATTCCGAACACGGGTAGTATCAATTCAGCGCAATTCCTGCCGGAATATTTACAGACAACCGGAATCGATGCCGGACTCTATGCCTTCCCTGCACTTGCGGACGTTGATGGAGACGGAGATTATGACCTGGCGCTTGGTCGGGATGAAGCCGGTCTGGAGTTTTATCTGAATACCGGCTCCGCTACCAATCCGGTCTGGAGCTCCAATCCCTCCTATTTCAACAACATAGGAAATAATCACTACTTCATTTCACCAACTTTATCCGATCTTGATGGCAATGGACTCCGGGACCTGATCTACGGCCATTATGCCGGACCGCTTCAGTATTATCGAAATACCGGCACGGGAGCCAACCCCCAATGGACTCAGGATTTGAGTTTATTCGGAGGGGTTCTGGATGTAGGCGGCGCCAGTAACCCCTTTTTAGTCGATTATGATGGCGACGGCGATTTGGATCTGTTTACCGGGCAAAACCTGGGTGATATCTTATACTATCGCAATATTGGGAACTCTACAGCGCCGGCCTGGGAAGAACATTCCGGTCCCTTTACCGGACTGGATCATTCCATCTACTCTTCAGTGACGGCAGGTGATATTACGGGTGATGGTCGCATGGATTTACTGCTGGGCGATTTAGGTGGTACGCTTTATTTTTATGAGGGCAGTAATTCGGGTTGGTCACAGAACAGCGGACTTTTTTCCGGGTTCAGTTTGGGATATTGGCTGATTCCCCGTTTTGTGGATATGGATCACGACAATGACCTGGATGTGGTCGTAGGCAATGATTCCGGTGGCTTGTTTTTTCTGGAGAATCAAGGTACGTCGGACAATCCGGACTACGTGCTGATAACCAATTATTTCAGTTCTGTCCAGGCGCCATCAAACTGTGCACCGGCCCTTACAGATATTGACCTGGATGGAGATTATGATTTGCTTCTGGGAGGCATTTCCGGAAATGTCATTTTTTATCTCAATGATGGTTTGCCCTCAGCACCCGACTGGGTAGAAATGGGCGGACTTTTTGACGAAATAGCGGTAAGTCAAAACGCCACTCCCGCCTTTGGCGATCTTAACGGCGATTCCCGTCCTGACCTGGTCATTGGAGACTATGGCGGTCTGCTCCATTATTATGAAAACCAGTTCAGTCCTCTGTCGGTACAAAACAATATTCCGGAAACCGTCAGCATGGTTCGTACCTTCCCCAATCCATTCAACCGGGAATTGTCGGTTCAGTACACCATGGCTTCCGCAGGAGATGCCCGGCTTATTTTTTATTCATTAACCGGAAGAACTGTCTGGGATTATACCGT
>JAADFQ010000178.1 GCA_013152835.1 FCB group bacterium | reverse complement strand
AAACCGGGGATGGAATTGAAGGTGCGAACCAATTGTATTCCTCTGCCTGATTAATTCCGCCCTCATCGACTTTGATGTTTGATCGGACGGCGTTTGACTCGCATTTGCGCACCCGGGAATTCGGCCAATCGTTCACGTATATAAGCTCCTGTCCATCCACGAACGATGTCGCCCTCTTGCTCGCTCAAAGTAATGCACCGACCGGGACCTTAGTATTCACCGATCATCAGACGGCAGGACGGGGGCGCGACGGGTCGACCTGGTTCGCCGTTCCTGAATCCGGTTTGACCTTCAGCCTTATCATCCGGGATCTTACACCGGATCAAGTGTCCCGGTTGTCGATGGTTGCCGGGACTGCAATGGTATCCGCGCTTCGGCCCCTTGGGGCTAACCTGAAATTAAAATGGCCCAATGACCTTCAGATCAGCGGGAAAAAGACCGGCGGAATTCTCTGCGAAAGTCGCTGGGAGGGAAATCAATGCCGGTTCACCGTCGTGGGGATTGGCCTGAATGTGAATGAATCACCGGATCAATTCCCACCGGATTTGAAATCAAACGTAACGTCCTTATCTATTGCAATTGGGAAGCCCTTAAACCGGGAAAAAATCCTGGGTTTCATTCTGAATCAATTTGAAAAGGATGTCATTCTGCTGCGTGATAGTCAAACCGATGTATTGCAAACGCGGTGGGTAAAAGCTTGTGCACATCTCAATTCTCAGGTTGAAATCAGGACGGCAAATTCAAAGGTAACGGGAACGTTCCAGGGAATTGACTCCCAGGGTCGGGCCGTTCTTCAGACTTCCCGCGGAAAAAAGAGTCTAAACTCAGGCTCCTTACTGATCCTGTAAAAAGGAACGTAAATCTAATCCAGGACGTTTAGCCGGTTCCGTTCAAACGGTTCCGTTCAAAACGGCAATTATCGGATTCACAATGTTCCAACCCATGGCTTTGATAGCGCGAATATCCATCGGGAAACACGGTCACAACCGTCGTAAAGCGCTCCCTTAATTGTTTGGCGGCTAAAAAATTAGCGCCGGACGAAATACCCACACAAATTCCATAGGTCTCCTTAAGTCCAAGAGCCGCTTCCCGTGCCAATTCACTGGAAATGCAAATAACATCATCGATAAACGGATTCACGCCGCCCTGTCCGTCAGAAACAATATCCGGGATAAAACCATCGCCAATTCCGGGAATTCCGTGGAGTCCCTTTACGCCACCGCTCATCACCGGTGATTCTTCCGGTTCTACGGCGCTCAAATGCAAATCGGGATTTTTTTCCCGCAAGGCCTTCCCTACACCCATCAAGGTTCCGCCGGTTCCGACGCCGGCTACAAAAGCATCCGGAATGAGCGCCTCACGGGTTAATTGTTCCAGGATTTCCCGGCCCGTAGTTTTTTGATGGCATTCCACATTCAGGGGATTGGAAAATTGATCCGGATTAAAGTAACGGTCATCTTCGGCCATTTGATTTCTGATTTCAGCCGCTTCCGCAAAACTGCCTTCCGATGAACAGAGGATCAGGTTCGCTCCCAGTTCCCGCATAACCTGTTTCCGCTCTTCCGTCATATTTTCCGGCATAACAATGGTGATGGGATAGCCCATTTCCCGGGCAAAATAACTCAGCGCAATCCCGGTATTGCCACTGGTGGCTTCAACAATAGTTTTCCCGTGCTTCAAAATTCCGCGTCGTTCACTTTCCATCAGAATATAACGGGCAATGCGATCTTTGATACTGCCACAGGGATTTACACATTCCAATTTGGCATAGACGCCTTCCACTTCCACCAAGGGAGTATTTCCCACCGTTACCAATGAGTGTTGCTTCATTTTTATTCCGTTAAGATTTTGTGTCAATAAACCGGCGAATAGCCTCAATAAACCGGTCTACTTCCGATTCGAGATTGTAAAAATGGGGCGCGATCCTGAGCAGGTTATTCCGGATAGATACGACAAATCCCCGGGCGAATAAATGGGTATAAAGTTCCTGGTTTTGGTCCCGATCGGGCAATGAAACGGTAATGATTCCGGATTTCTCAGAAGGATTTTCGCGTTTGGAAATAATCGTCAACCCCAGTTGTGCCAGTCCTTCTGCCAGGCGATCTGTTAACGACAACACCCGCTTTTCAATCGCCTCCGGTCCTGCATCCAACAGAAGATCCAATGATCCGGAGAACCACCAGATTCCCATGCTGAACGGCGTAGCAAATTCATACCGACCCGCCGTTTTTTTCAAAGGTTGATGGTAATTGTGAAAATCCCAGATCGTTTCCCGGCTTTGCCAACCCAGATGGGGCGGATGGATTGCTTCCTGCAATTCCTCGGTGATATAAACAAATCCCAGGCCCTGGGGACCCAGCAGCCACTTCGCGGTTCCCGTGGCCATGAAATCAAAACCCACGGCCTCCACGTCCATTTTTAAATGTCCTAAACCCTGCATGGCATCCACAGCAACCAGGATATTTCGTTCATGGCACCAGGAAACCAGATCGGCAATGGAATTCCGGTATCCGTTAAAATACTGGACCCAACTTACAGCCAAAAGGCGTGTCTTCGGGGTCACCACCGATTCCAGATCCGCGGGAGTAACCCGACCATCCGGCGTATCGATAAAATCGATCTTTACGCCCTGCGGTTGCAATTCCCACCAGGGATACACATTGGAAGGGAATTCCTGTCGATGAAGTATGATTCGATCGCCAGACGACCATTGTAACCCCCGGGCCAGTAGTATCAGTCCATCGGTTGTGTTCCGTACCAGCGCAATGCGCTCAGAAGATGCCGAAATCAATTGGCCGATTTTTCCCCGGACGGTCTCCGCCATTTCCATTGTATCGACGTAATTATTAATCTTTTCACCCTGCGCCTGATTCAAATATGTGTCCAGTAAAGCTCGCGAACGGCGATTCAGGGGTGAAACGGCAGCATGATCAAAATAAATGCCGGTGTTTTTCAGATGGGGAAAATCCTTACGAAAACGACGTATATCCATGCTTAGTACTCGTGCAATGACGATACTTTTATATCCAGATCGTACCCCGGGAATTCCGCTTTTACCGAGACTTCGATGTCCCGAATACATTTTTTGACTTTTTTCTGCGCCAGCCCGGGAGTCACCGTTATTCCGAATAGAATAACATGGTTATACTTATGGTCCACGATTCGAATATCATGGAAATTGCTGACCCGGTCATCCGCGCCCCATCTTTCATCCAAAAAGGATTGTACTTTTTGAATTTTGGGGCTGGTAGGAACAATGGGGTCGGTATGCACGGTAGGTGCAACCCCCAGGTAATCGGTGAGTTTTAATTCCACTTCTTCGGCAATGTCATGGGCGCGCATGGGAGGTTCATTGGCATTGATCTCAATATGCAGGGACGCGTACCGATCGGCACCATAACTGTGGATGGAAATATCATGGGCGCCGATAACCCCGTCTACGGCTTCAGCTAATTCCCGAATCGATTCAATTTCTCCGATGGAAGGTGGTTTTCCGATGAGATCGTCAACCGCATCCCGGGCAATTTCAAAACCGGTCCAGATGATAAACAGAGCCACGCCTACCCCGGCCCAGCCATCCACCTGGTAATATCCGTATCGGCCGGCCACCATGGCAATCACGACCAGAATGGACGAAATGGCGTCGGTTCGATGATGCCAGGCATCGGCTTTCAACGTGCCTGACGATATCTTGGCCGATAAATATTCGGCATAACGCGCAGTGACCTCCTTGATCAGGATGGTCAGAGCTACAGCCGTGATCATCCACCAATCGGCCTTGACCGGTGTGGGACTTTGAATGCGGCCATAGGACGATTTGATAAATTCGATTCCGGCCACAACCAACAGAATGGCAATAATCAACGTCGCGATATATTCCGTGCGACCGTGCCCGTACGGATGTTCCCGGTCGGCCGGTTTTTCCGATTCTTTGAATCCCCAGATGACGACAATCGAAGAGACCACATCCGATAAGGTGTGGAACGCATCCGCAATAATGGCGATGGAATGGGAGATCAGTCCAATTGCCAGTTTCAAAATAAACAATACGCCGTTGACCACCACCGAAAGCCAACCCTGGACAATCCCGATCTTGACCCGATATCGCCGATGGTCCGGGCCGATATCGCCCAGAAGTTTGTTTGTAAATCGACTAAATATTTCCATGAATTGTTGACCACCGGCGAAACAGCGCGGTGCTTCCATTAAATTTCTCCATCAATCTAAACTTCATTTGATATTGCTTTCATTGATTTTTAAACGGTAATCA
>JAADFQ010000177.1 GCA_013152835.1 FCB group bacterium | reverse complement strand
TTTTGCGCGAACGGCATGGTTGTTTCCACACCGCTCCGGAAACCGGCGACACGGGATTTAACAAAAGGTGAACCGGAATACAAACGCTCCAGCCGGGATACAAATCCGGGATTGCTTCCGGGTCCGGCCACCACGATACCCAAAGGATACCCGTTTTTTGTCGTTGTATCCAGAATCACCGCCTGCCAGGAGATTTGGGTTGAATCATTATCCGCATCATCGGCGAATGGCGTAAGATTCAATTGGACAATGTCGGTATGATCTTCAATGAAAGACATTGCGTTGGAAGGGGGCGGAATGACCACCTGAGGAGTATCATTTACGGAAATAACGGTTACGATAAAACTGGAAGTGTCGACAAATCCCCATTCATCCATAACAGAATATTGCACTCTCCAACTACCTGTATCCTGCTGTGTAGGAGTGATCCACGTGAAAATACCGGAAATTTCATCAATTGCCCAGTTATCATAAACCGTCCCACCGCCTCCGATGGGTCCATCATAAATAAAATGTAATGTATCGCCCAGGATTGTTGCCGTATCCACATCAACCGCACGAAGTTGGACCGTCAAGGGAATATCTTCATCGACAAATTGGGTGTCCACCAAAACAATTGCCGGAGCCGAATTGATTCGCCGTATCACATTGGAAGACAGTGTATCAGAAATATTCCCGGCGATGTCAAATGCGCGGATATGCATCCGATAGGTGTTATCATGTTGCAGGGGCAGGCGGTAATTCCCATTTAAAATTAAGCCTACCGAATCCCAGTCCATAAAGCCATTAATGGTTGCATCACCGATATGCTCCACCGCCACTTCATAGTAGGCATTTCCCGACGCTGTCGCCGGTGACGGTTCCGCAAATTCCGTCCAGATGGCAGTCAGGGAATCGGTACTACGAAGCGTATCATTGGTCACGATGTTTCCCCCGGTCAGTGCACCCACAACCGGAGCATTCGGGTCATAAATCAGGGAACGAGCAGATTGGCTTCCGTTGGTGACATTTCCAACCCGATCGGTGAGCACGGCCCGGGAATAAAGGGTGTCCCCCTGAGCCAAAATTATGGGTGACGCTAATCCGGCAAATGCGGTTTCGATCGCAACCATCGATCGCGCCGCCAAAAGGGTTCCGAACTGTGTAATGCTGTCCGCCGTTCCGATCGTGACCCAATTACCGGTTCCCATCCGAGCCGGAATCGTCATTTGGACATCGGTTTTTCCGCCGAATAACAGGGTGGCATCCGCAGAGGAAACCGGAACACTGACCTGGATCGAATCTGTTTTGCCGTTGATCCAACCCGGTACCGGATTTAATCCCGAGGAAGTTATTCCTCCGGTTGAGAAGGTCGACGGGGATACGTTATCCAGGAAAAAGATGTCGTTGTCCGTCACTGAAGTGATCGAATTCCCGGCCAGGTCTTGGGCAAGAACACTTACCGTCAGATATTCTTCCAGCGTGGTTTCCGAACGCAGAGTCACATCAAACGTCCAGGTTGAATCACCATCAGTACCGGTATTAATAATTCCGGCCACCGTCGAATCGGTATAACTCACTGATAAAAGTGGCGCAGGACTGTTCCTGGTCACTTCACTGAAGCTTGCTGTTATTCGAATTACATCGCCGCCCTTGCCCTCATTCGTAAGATTTGGCTGACTGAGATTTTCATAACTGAATGATACTGCAGGTGCGGAATTATCGATCACCAAGGTATCCCGGTTGGCCAGATTTTGGGTTCGCAATGTGTTCAGGGCCAGATCGGTTGCGGAGATGGTTACGGATGCAATTCCATTATTGGAGGTTCCAATGGGAATAGCCAACGGAAAGGTCCAAACAGTGGAATCAGAACCGATTGTCATCGCCTGGTCGGATACATCTTGCCCGATGCCGGCAAAATTTACGGAAATCAAGGGCGTTGGCAGGATTCGTTCATTGAAGGTGGCGGTAATGAGAACAGATGTATCGCTGTTGGCATAATACTGGTCATACGTCAATTCGGCTGTCGGTGCGGTCGTGTCATAGGTAATATTGGCTAAACTGATACTTCCCGCGTTACCGGCAGAATCAACGCCACTAATCACCAATCGATAGACGGTTCCATCCACCAGTGTCAGGTCCGACGAGTTGGTGATCTCCGCCGGATTCCGGGAACCGGCAGATAATTCGGATCCCGTCAGGGCAGCGGACACCGAACTTCCCGGCCCGCTGATATTATTGAATGACACCGTTCCGGAGTAGCACGTCTCCGATAATGTCCAGCCAACCTGTTTATGATTGATATAACTCCCCGTATCCGGCGAAACAGAGGTGAAAACAGGATCGGTGTTATCGATCCGAAGAATATTCCCGCCGGAAACAGAGGAACCGGGTAAATCGTTCAGCGCTTTATCCTTCCCCGTCATTGAAACGATGATCGTTCCGTCCACATTATCAATCAGACCCAGATTATATTGCCAGACGGTGCCGGAAACAAAGGTCAAGGAAGCATCGGAGATGTCCGGACTACCGCTCCCGGGAAAAGTAACCGATATTTTGGGAACGGAATCGAGGCTCATGGAATCGGTAAACGTAGCGGTGATCAACACCGAACCATCTTCGAAACGTACCAGCGAATCAGCATAACTGAGGGAAGCAGCCGGAGCATCCGTATCGATGATGATATCGTTATTCGCCGAAAGTGATCCCGCCGCTCCGGGAACCGGCAGGGTCAGGATTAAATCATTTCCGCCCACATCGCGAATAGTTCCGCCATTCAGGGATAATGCCGTCGCAGAGGCATAGTCCAGATCCGCCGATGTTTGCAACGCTCCGACAACATACTCAAATTCAATCGTTGTTGAACCTGATCCTCCGGAATAATTGATACTGGCATCCGAGGATCCCGTTTCCAGGGTCAATCGCGGTGTTCCGGTTACATATATGTTTTCCGTCGCCGTAATCTGAATGACCAGTGAATCACCTTCTTTATAGGCCAAATTGGCCGCCGGCGAAGAAACCTGAGACACGGTCGGTGAATTGGAATCAATTTGTAACAGTGTAGCACTCACATTACCGGTTCTTTGATTACCTGCACGGTCAATAATAACGGAATTCAACCACAAGCCTACATTTTCTGCCTGATAGCCGGTTAAGGCCTGAATATCGGCCGCCGGTGCTGTCAAGGTCATGGACGTGTTTAAATCTCCGGACAAGATGCCGGTTGAATCACCAATCTGGGAATAATTGGCGTTATCAATACCGCCCAGCAAATATACATATCCCCCCGGTAGCGTCGTATCATCCTGAACCTGAACAGTAGCGCTGATGCTGGTGTTGGTTCCGTTCCAGTAACCGGTGACTTCCAATCCACCGACGGCTGCAAACGATTCTGTATTGAAAATTCCCGGCGGTGTTGTATCAATAATGATGGTTTCGGAACTGGCCGTTCCGGTGGTACTGTTGCCATAAATATCGGTAATTACCGCCGTGAATTCAATTTCAGCGTTTTCAGCAAAATCACTGAATGCCTCAAATTCACTTTGGGTAATCGGAACCGAAGCGGAATCATTTAAATCGCTGTTTAGAATAGTGTAGGCGGATCCCAGGTTTCGATAGCTGTTGGATCCGCTCCGGGCTCTTATCTGAATCTGACCGCTAACCAACACATTATCATTATCCACCGGAACCCTGACAATGAGTCCCGTATTGGAATTATTCCAGAATCCGGCCAGACTCGGCGTTCCCTGAGAACGAACCGACCCGACGGTAAAATCCACCGGCGAAGCATCGTTATCGATAATGGTGTATGTATGGGCATTATTGGTCCCCATAGTGGCATTGGTGGGTGGATCTGTCAATTCAACTATGATGGTTTCATTATCTTCATCCAACTGATCGTTGATGATGGTGGCAAGAATGGACCGCGTCGTTGTACCTGCGGAAAACACCAGCGTCCCGGCGGGTAAATTATAATCGACACTGCTTCCGGAAGCGGTACTACTTGAACTCACTGTATATCCTACCGAAACATCCTTACCGGAGGCCGCAGTCAGACTCACGTCAAAATAAATGCTGTCTACACTTTCCAATCCGGTGCTGGACACTAAATCAAAAGCCACAACCGGAGGATCATCATTATCCTGAATTGTGTATGTTAATGTATCGGTACCCAGGGAAGCCTGTCCCGGATTGTTTAAAACGATAAGGACGGTTTCGTCCACTTCATCCAGACCGTCATCCGCAATCGTCAGGGCCAGCGATTTCGATGTTTCCCCGGCAGCAAAAGTCAGGGAGCCATTGGTAAAGGAAAAATCCGTACCGGATCCGGTAGCGGTACCGGTTCCTGCGGAGTATTCGACCGTGACCGTCCGACCGGAAACCGGGGAAAGAACAACATTCAAAGATACGCTGGTTGTTGCTTCATCTCCTGAAGCCGTGGAGGCGGAAAAACCAACCGTTGGCAGTGGATCATTATCCGTTATTGTCAATGTATTCGATTGATTGGTGCCCAGGGACGCATTGACAGGGTTTTGAATATCCACACGCATCGTTTCGTCGTCCTCATCCAAAGCATCATCAACAAGGGAAAGCGTGAAGATGGACGTCAATGACCCGGCAGAAATTGTATCGGTACCAACGGATAACGTAAAATCGACCCCGGCTCCCAAAGCTTCATTCTCTGTATATACATGATCCACCATTACGTCACGGCCGGAAATAGCCGATAATTCCAACTGGAACGTGGTCGAGCCATCGCCTTCGCTGGCTGAGGAAGTACTGGATGATAATTGGATTGTCGGAGAATCATCATTGTCCAAGATAGTAAGTGTAAAGTTCGTTCTCGTACCTAAGTCGGCGCTGTCCGGATTGGCCAGCGTGATAATTACCGTCTCGTTATCTTCATCCAGGTTGTCATCATTAATTGATACATCAAAAGTTGTGGATAAATCGCCGGGTGGGATTGAGACTGTCCCGGCCGACAACGTATAATCCGTACCAGACCCGGTGGCTGTCCCATCGGTAACGGAATAATCGACACTGGTGGTTACGCCCGAAACGGCCGATAATGAAACGGTCACGGCACTGGGACTGGTATTTTCCGTTACCGAAGAACTCGATGAACTGAAAGCGATTTTTACGGGATTATCATTATCAGTGATCGTCAGCGTTAAGGTAGTATCGGGACCGATAGTCGCATTCGTGGGACTGGATAATGAGATGACCAAGGTTTCATCACGTTCATCCATGGAATCATCAGTAATATTTACGTCAATCGTTGTGGAATTGGATCCCGCCGTCACAGTAGCTATCCCGGAGGCTAAGGTGTAATCCGTACCGCCACCGGTGGCGTCGCCACCCGTAACAGCATAATTAACGGCAGCGTCCAATCCGGAAACAGCATTTAATACTACCGTTATTGATGCGGTCCCGGCATTTTCTGCAACTGAACCGGTTGCGGATGAAAAATCAATCTGCGGTGTGGCATCATTATCGGTAATCGTGTATGTATACAAAGTAGTCGTTCCCAAACCGGCATTGGTCGGATTCGATAATTCCACAATAATGGTTTCGGAGTTTTCATCCAGGGCATCATCAACCACAGTCAATGAAATGTTATCTGAGGTAGAGCCAGCCGGAATTGTGAGGGACCCGTCAGCTAAGGTATAATCCGTTCCGGAACCAAGGGCGGTTCCGCCTGTCACAGTATAATCAACGGAAACTCCCAGTCCTGAAACCGCGGTAATATTTACCGGAATGGTAACAGAGGTTGCGTTTTCCGCACCGGAAGCACTTGAACTTGAGAACAAAATATCCGGTGAATTATCATCATCACTGATCGTGTAGGTATACGATGATCGGGTTCCCAGGGTTGAATTATTGGGATTGGATAACTGAACAATAACCGTTTCATCATTCTCATCCAAAGCATCATTGTTCACCGTAAAGCTGATCACTCCAGTGGAATCTCCCGCCGGTATGGTCAGCGTACCGGAGGATAATGTATAGTCCGTACCGGAGCCTGTTGCTGTCGAACCCGTACCAATTCCATAAGCAACCGATACATCTAACGCGGAAACGGCGCTGATGACAACTGCTAAATTAACCGGTGAAGAGGCTTCGCTCCCACTGCTTGCCGCCGGGTTACTGGTAAACTGAACCGTTGGGGCATTATCGTTATCAGTGATCGTTTTCGTGTGGGTGGCATTCGTGAGACTGGCATTGGTTACATTGGATATCGTGAATTCAATCGTTTCGTTATCAATTTCATCCAAAGCATCATCAATTAAGGTAACGGTAATCGTCGTATCCGAATTCCCGGCGGAAATAGTAGCCGCCCCTGGTGTGAAGGTATAATCACTTCCGGAGGTGGCGGTCCCACCGGTGATTGCATAGTCAAACGTGATATTCTGTCCCGACACGGCGCTTAATGCAATGGTAATGCCCACCTGACCATCCCCTTCTGACGATGTGGATGTTGATGAACTGAATCCTATCGTTGGCGGCGAATCATTATCATTGATCGTATATGTATGTACTGTATTCGTACCGAGAGTGGCATTTGTAGGACTGGAAATGGTGACTTCGATCGTTTCGTTATCTTCCGCCAGATTATCATCTACAATTATCGCGGAAATGTTCTTGGAAGTGACTTCCGCAGGAAACGTTAACGTTCCGTTCGATAAGGTATAATCAGTTCCTGATCCGGAAGCGGTTCCCCCGGTAACAGTATAATTCACCTGAACCGACCGTCCGGATACGGGATTTAAAGTTACGGTCAAATCAGCGGGTGAACTACTTTCGGCGCCCGATGATGAGGCGGCATTAAAGGACACGAAGGGCGAGGCATCATCATCTAAAATTGTAACCGTCATTGTATCAGCCGATCCCAGCGTAGCATTAGAGGCGCTGCTGAGAATAATCAGAATAGTTTCGTTGTCTTCGTCCAGCGCATCCTGGATAATATTAAAATCAATCGTTGTGCTGCCATTTCCGGCAGTGATTGTAGCCGTTCCGGCGGATAAATCGTGATCAATATTACTCCCGGTGGCCGTTCCTGAAACAGAATAATTGACCGTGACGTTTCTACCCGACACATTATCCAAATCGACAAAAACAGACACGGCGCCGTCCGACTCATTTTTCGATGTACTGGAAGAGCTGAAACCAACCGTGGGAGGATCATTGATATCCGTAATCGTCATTTCATGGGTTGAAGGACTGGCGGACCCGGCATTGCTGAAATTACTCAACGATAACGTAAATGATTCATCGTCCTCATCCAAACCGTCATCATAAAGATATATACCAAAATTATAGGATGTGTAACCTTCAGTGATCGTAATGGTTCCACTGTTGGTGCTGTAATCGGAACTGGACGTAGTAACGTCCGTTAAGGTCCAATCGGCAGTTACGGTTTTCCCGGACGCTGCGGTCAGTTCAACGGTTACGGTTGCCCAGGCACCTTCCGAATTGGTACTGGTGCTGGTCTGAAATTTCATATCAGGCGGATTATCATTATCATTAATTGTATAAGTTGCCTGGGAGGCGGCAGCATCGAGAGTGGCATTTGTGGGAGCATAAATATCGATAATAACCGTCTCATTGTCTTCATCCCGGGTGTCATCCACTACCGTGAAATCAATCGTTGTGGTGGTTTGGCCGGCGGTAATGGTTGCTACGCCGTTTGGCAAATTAATGTCATAGTAACCGGTCGGGTAATTTTTAGCGGTACTACTGGCATTCACGGTATAATTAATCGTTACATCGGACGCTGCGGCTGCATCTAAAGTCAGCGTCAGACTAACGGAAGTGGTCGATTCTGATCCTGATGAAGTAGTATCCGAAAATCCAATCGTCGTTCCGAAAACGCTATTCAGACTTAAAACAATCCCAAGGATGAGACGGGAATTTTTCACGGTTTAACGATAATTATAAATTGAATCCCAGAGTAACAAATCCATCCATCCAACTGGTGGTCCCCAGATGGGCGCTTTTTGAATTTTTCACTCCAAAGCTGGTAGTCGATCGAACGCCAAATCTCAATCCCATCACATTCCCGATAGAGAAACCATAGGAATTTTCGGCAATAAATCCACTATAACCGCCAATTTGCCCGTAGCCGACCTTCACCTGTCCCGGACCGGCAGGAAAAGACAATAATCCCACAATCGTATTCCCGGCATATTTTCCGCCTACCGGTAAATAATTTGAAAATGAGAAGGTTCCGAATTCGGCGCCGAATCTGAAGCGGACTCCGAACATTTGCATCAGCATCGGAAATTCGACCCCCACGCGGTAGTCCGTCTTTGAATTATATGTATTCAGGGCGTGACTCACATAACCTGGTGAACTGCCGGAAAAGGTAATCGACCAACCCATTTTACGAGCCTGATCGGCAAGTTCAATATCGGTTAGATCTCCTTCGGTTATAGGTTCTCCGTTTTCATCATAGTAATCGGAACCGGTATATTCGGTTCCCGTGTCTTCGTAATACAGACTATCGTCACCGTAATAATACAGGCTGTCATCCCCATAATAAAGACTGTCGTCCTCATAGTATAGGCTATCATCGCTATAATAATCGGTCGTATCGCTGTAATCGTCCCAAAATGTCTGTTCACCGTTGATATCGTATTCATCCTGGGCAAAGCTTAACGTGGACAGGCTTATGAAAAAACATAAGCCGGCAATACTCCAGAGACGATCCAGATTTGGCCTCATCATATCGTCCTCACTAGACGGATTTGTTGTTTGGTGTGAAAATCCCCTTACCTCATGAGGAATTCTAACTTGATTAATATAGGGTTTGACTTGAATAAAATGCAATATCTTATCCAATATCACCAATTACTCCCTTTTTTCTTTTCCAAATTATTAAAAAAATATTTGGCAGCTAAATTTTCATAGTAATTTAATAACGGCATTTGATCCTCATCACGTGTTAAGAACCTGAAAAAAACAGCATAATAATCAGGTGATCCAACCATCCGGGGATATGATTTCAGAGGAATTGATTGCAGGTTAAAATCGAAACGATCGTTAATTATGGAATAAATGATGAAAAGTAAAATTATATACTCAGGAATCGCGCTTATTGTTGCAATCCAGTTCATTCCTGTGAATCAAAGCAATCCCGTTTCTGTCCATGAGCCTGATTGGGATACGCCTCAAACGCGGACCTATGCAAAACGGGTTTGCTTCAATTGCCATTCCAATGAAACCGTTTGGCCCTGGTATGCCCATGTTGCTCCGGTTTCCTGGTTGATCACCCACGATGTGAATGAAGGACGGGAAGAATTGAACATGTCTGATTGGCGTCCGGGAGATGGTAAAAAGGCACCCGATGAGTTCGAAGAAAATGAAATGCCTCCAACCCCTTATCTGTGGCTGCACCCGGAAGCAAAATTGAGTCCCGCCGAACAGAAGGAGTTCCTCAAAGGGTTAAAAGCTACGTTTGAAGTAAAAGAAACTGAGCTAAACATGTCTTCGGAAGATTGAATGAGCAGTCGCCAACGCTTCACTATAGTCCAAAAGAAACAACTGTTATAAAAACTGAGTATCGGAACGACCTCACCAGAGGGCCGCCCATCAAAATCGTAACGAAGGCGGATGCCACACATGTGTTTTGCTCACCCGTAGCCCGTAGGGGAATCGAACCCCTGTTGCCGGCGTGAGAGGCCGAAGTCCTAACCGCTAGACGAACGGGCCATAAGAACCAATAATGTACGCCCGGAAGGACTCGAACCCTCAACCTTCTGGTCCGTAGCCAGACGCTCTATCCAATTGAGCTACGGGCGCATATTTGCTGGGGAGCAGGGATTCGAACCCCGACTGCCAGGGCCAGAACCTGGTGTCCTGCCATTAGACGACTCCCCAATGGACAAATTAACCTGAAAAAAAGCGGAGCGAATCTACACGAAAGCCCCTCCCCCAATCAACGCTTTTGAAACGTATCCTAAAAAAAAGCCCTCTGAGAATCGGAGGGCTTTTCTGTAAAACCGGAAAAGATTAATAACTCGAGGACATGATGGACTGAGCCAGCAAAACGATGTCCAACAAATCCACATTCCCATCACTGTTGATATCCGGCGTTTCCGATGAACAAAGCGCCAGTTCAGTGCCGTCGTTGACATGATCAACCAGTTCAAGCAGGTCAAAAACATCAACCAACGGATGATCAGCGCCCACATCGCCATTCAGATTGCCGGGCACGAAAACATTATAATTATCACAAGGATCACAGGCATCGCCCATTCCATCGCTGTCCACATCCGATTGATCCGGATTATATGTGTAGACACAATTATCATCCCAGTTTCCAACACTGTCTCCATCAAAATCGTTAGACAGGTCGGTGGCATAGGACATGGCGGCATTGAATACTTCTTTTGTAGAGGAATTTTGCACCATGACAACAATACCCACTTCACTGGAATTCCAGACCGAGGAAATATTAAATGAATTGATGAAATTCTGGGTTTCTCCATGCGCAGAAACCGTGATAGGCGTGGTTTCCACCCAATCGCGCATGACAAACCGACAATCATGGTATTGAGCGGCGCCGGACCAATAGGCATTGATATGATCCTCAAAAGCAAAGACATGGAGCACCATATCGGTGGGATCAATATCGCCCTCCAGCGTGAGCATAATATCATACAATACGGTATTGCCTTCCACCGTGCCGCCTAATTCCAGATCATAGGGGACATCAGGCCCAATCAAAGAATTGTATATCCCGAGAAACTGATTGTACATGGGATTCCAGTTGCCGTTGGGATAACCGCCAACTGTATTCTGCACCCCATTGAACCAGACCGTGGGAATTCCTGAAACACCGTAATACCCTGCCCGGTCATTATATCCGGGACTGGCTAACGAAGGCGTTCCCAATCCGCCAGGCGTATGCCAGGCAATGGAAACCAACGTCTCCGGAAATTGCTGGTGTAAATAATCGAGCGCAAAACTTGCGCTTGGGCAGTAAGGTCAGTTAATCCCGGTAAACTCTTCCACGAATACCTTCTGACCGGTTCGGCTGGCATCCAACACCATCCCGGCCAGTTGATTAAAAGTACCGTTATAGGCCTGCCCTGAATTTCCTCCAAAAGCCAGACCGGATACGATTGCGATACTGGTAAAAACCAAACGTCGTTTCATTGTTCCTCCCCTGAAATAATGATTTTGAATTTAGGTCCTAAATTTATGGTTCAAAAGATTGAAGTTAACGCCAGCTTAAATCCGTCATCAAAAGCACCCACATAGCGGCAAACACCATTGCTGCAGACCAGGCCTCCCTTCTGGGAACCATACATCAATGTCAGTCGATTTTGCGGATTAATATTGAAAACAACTTCCAGGGCGATCCATTTCCGATCGATATCGATCAGATGTGACATCAATTTTTCCAGGGCATTTACCGGACTAACATGGAATGGAGGTTCTTCCGCATCCACAGCATCGATTAACAGCGAAACGGACCAACCCGGTGAACGACTCAGGCTCAGGTCAAAAAACCGGTTGTGTTGAAAGGGAGCCCGTTCTTGTTCTGCTTTATAGAAAACCGATGAGCGAATCGTCTCACGGTTGCCGGAAGTATCGGTAGTCATCACCGACCCCTGCCAAAGTGTTTGAAATTCCCATTTCACTTCAAGCGAATATCGATTTCCAACGTCCCAGGAAAACAGGGTTGGGACGGTCAGGGCCTGTTTATATTCATAATTGATGAGGGATGTGTCGCCTTCAATGTTTATAAATAATCC
The DNA here is from genome assembly GCA_013152835.1 of FCB group bacterium. GTDB lineage: Bacteria > Fidelibacterota > Marinisomatia > Marinisomatales > J089 > J089. Next base: position 6,125 of record JAADFQ010000177.1, on the reverse strand, counting down.
GGATATATCCTTCATCCAGCCATATCCCACACGGTAATGGATTCGATTATCCCGGGCAAAACCTTCAATTTCGGTATACAGTTCCCGGAACGGATAGGCGGCCGGATTATCAGAAGGCAGAAGCGATTCCACCGGTCGTGAGGTCCATCCATACAGCCATCCATCCTGAGTGGTTATCCATTCACTGTGACGGCTGGACTGGGAAAGATTGATCAATAAACTGGCATCGCCCGGCAAAGGACTATTCAGTTCCAACTGCCAGCCCAAATCGTCATTAAAATCGATCTGATGGGTAAGTCGGGATAATAATACGGATGTGTGTTCCCGGAACACTGTGGGTGGATTCTGAAAATCGATCACCCCGCCGTAATTGGAAATCGTGGACCAGCGATAAAAGGGATCCAATTCAATAAACTGATAGTTTTTGTAATCCAATGAAATGGAAAATATGCCGGGATACCAATTGATATTCCCATACATTCCATGGCCCTGGTTTTCTTCGGAAGGAAGCTGCGTAAACGGATCCAGTGAATGAACGGTTTTATCGGCATATTCAATATATCCATCCATCCAGGATAAATAGATTTCCCCGCGAACAGATCGAATCCGGTGCACAAGCGATACGGAATCATCCATGAAAATACCGGTACGATGATTCTCTCTCGTTTGAAGGAATGATGAACCCACCGAATAATTTTCGCCCGTATAAGAGAGATCGGAGCCGAATACCTGGTGTCGGGCAGAATAATTGGATTTTCGATCGCTGAATCCGGCTACCTCAATACTGCGACGGCTCAAATTTCCATTCCCGTTTAGTATTTTGACACTCAACCGGCCGGGTTGATATTCCAGATAGGCGCCTCGAATTCCGTTATCCAGATCAATTAATTGATCATCAAATTGATTCAGGACCAGGCCCCGTCCCCAGATTTCATAGATATCGCCCACTTTGACCCCGAGGGGACCGTTGGAATATTCCAACCGCAGTTTTCGGAACCCGTTAAAATTCTGACCTAATTCCGGTGGCTGACTATATTCATACTCGATCCAGGCCTGATACCGGTTCCAGTTCAAGAACGTATTCAGGATGGATTCGGAATAGTTATAGCCGTTTTTGCTGTCACCGAATCGTGTGGATAAATCGCCGGTAAAACTTATCTGACCAAAAAGGAAACCACACCAAAGAATGAGTGGTAACAGACCAAAATTACTTGGCTGTTTTTTCGGTCTCGTCACCATCTTGCTCTCCGTGTAATACCATCTGAATCTGACGTTCAATTTCCTGTTCATCGCCGGCAATATATCCCTGATGCTGCCAACGAATAAATCCGTCACGATCAACAATTAATGTTGTGGGCAGCACAACGGCGTTTAGTTTTTGTGATATTTGTTTATTCGGATCGAGACCAACAAGAAACTCGTACCGATTGGATCGGATAAAACTGCGTACTTTGGCTAAGCTCTTCGGAGTATCCTGATTGACTGCCAGTACCTTGAAGCCCCCCTGGGCGTATTTTTGGTGAAAGGTATTCAGATAACGCATTTCCTTGCGGCAAGGAACGCACCAGGTAGCCCAGAAATCAATCAGAATCGGACCCTCTTTTATCAATTCCTGAATAGTCACCGTTTTGCCGTTCAGTAATTTGATGGAAAAATCGGGGAGCCTGGTTTTCGGTTCAATCCCGAAAACAAAACTAAGCAAGATCCCAAGAATGAGTAGTTGTCGTTTCATGATGATTCCGAGGTTTCGATTTAAGTCAGAGGATTGAGATTGGTTTTATTAATAGTCTCTCAGGACAGGGTAATATTCAGGATCGGGCGCATCAGCGAAGATTGGCAATATAGGTGGCAAAATCATCACTCGATACAAACTTCAGTTTTACGCGCACCAGGTCCCCGGTTGCATCCAGGGGTAAACCGAATCGATAAATCACCGGGATATCCACCGCTTCCATGGCCACCTGTAACGACCATCCTCCGATGGTGAAGTCAATCAGCGGGGAAAAATGATGAGTAGGAATATAATTAATTGAGGTACCGGCCGGATGGACATACGAGGAGCCGATCGCGTCGGCAATGACGACCCGGGGATTATCCCTGGAATCAAAGAACTGTATCACCGGAGAAGCCAGGTATTCTCCCTGACTGATCCGTTCTCGCAAGTCAGCCGGAAAATTGAAACGGTCCTTGGTAAACGTAAAGATGGTCAGACTTCCCTCCTGTTTCAGGGCATTGTAAGGCAGGGAGGTCAACATATCCCGGATCAGGTTCTCGCGTAACTTGTATATGACTTTGAACTCCACCTGCACAGAATCTTCCTGATCACGGTCATAAATAATTTTCGGGGGATTCAGGGTCACTTCGTAGGGATGGTTCACTAAATTATCCAGAACCTGAATCAACATGGCGGTATTGGCCTCATTTTCCGGGTTGTCACGCTCCTCATTCGCCATATTCAAATCCAGTTCCCATTCCCCTTGGGCGCCCACAGGTTTTTCAGGAGCTTTGTCCCGACGACCCAGGGCTAAATCCATGGCAACTTCCATTCCTTCCAGATCCTTATGCAATGAAGACGCCACCGACTTAGACTGCTGCAGAGAGGGATTGGGCCGGGATCGGGATTCAGCCAGCGGAGTAACCATGGGCGGGAGTGAAATCTCACCGGGTGACGATTTCGCTTCCGCTGTTTTCGGTATGGACGAAACAGGCAAAAGGGGTTTCAACATGGTATTGACGGCATCCGACAACCGAGCGCTCAGGGAAGTAATTTCCGCAATATTACCGGTGATAACCCGTTGATCCACCTGTTCCCAGTTGGCGATGTTCACCAGTTGCATCTGGATTTCCACATCACCGCCCTTATCGGAAAATTTTCCCAGGAGAAGGACATTCTTCAGACCCCGGGGTTGATGAAGGAGCAAATTCCGGTTATTCATGACCTTTTCCAAATCAGCTCTGGATTTTATAGCCACTGCCGGATTCCGGTTCAGCCCTTCCGACAGAATATCCACTAAACCGGCCTTCATCCAGTCCAGGGTTGGGTCGGAAGATATATTTTCAAATTCGATTAAATATAAATAGACCGAAATGGGACCGGAGTTAACGGCTCCCAGGCTGGCGATGAAAAGCGTAGAGAGGATTGCAGATCGAATTCGGGAACGCATGATGAAGCAAATTAACCGAAATTCGGCTCAAGTTACAAATTGAAAACAGAAATGAAATCGGGCACGGATTTCACTGTTTTGAACCGTATAGATTTAAAAGGAACTATAATCTTATCCGGTTTTATTGGTCCGGGCCCAGGAATCCCGCAGGGATACGGATCGATTAAACACCAGCTGCTCCGGGGAAGATAGTTTTCCGTCCACACAATAATATCCGTTGCGGAGGAATTGAAAATATTCACCGGGACGGGCCTTCATCAGCGAGGGTTCCACCTTGCATCCGGTGAGAATATGCAGGGATTCAGGATTGAAATAATCGATGAACTCTTTTCCCGGTTCCACTTCATCCGGATTTTTCTGCGTAAATAAACGATCAAAATGTCGCACTTCCGCATCGACGGCGTGAGCAACGGAAACCCAATGAAGCGTACCCCTGACCTTACGTCCGTCATCGGACCAACCGCCTTTGGTTTTTGGATCGTATTCGCAGATTAACTCGCGGACTAAACCGGTTTCAGGATCTTTCACAACCTCCGTGCAGGTGATGTAATAGGCATGTTTTAACCGAACTTCCCGCCCCGGAGCAAGTCGGAAATATTTCCGGGGAGCATCTTCCCGGAAGTCCGACCTTTCGATCCAGAGTTCACGGGAAAAGGGGATGTTTCGGGTTCCGGCATTTTCATCTTCCGGATTATTGATTGCTTCCAGCCATTCCACCTGGCCTTCCGGATAATTTTTCAGCGTTACTTTTATTGGGTCAAGAACGGCCATGACCCGGAGAGCCCGTTTATTCAAATCGGTCCGCAGACAATGCTCCAGGAGCTCAATCTCGGTCGTACTGGGTTTTTTCGCCACGCCGACTTCCTCGGAAAAAACGCGAATGGCCTCCGGCGAATAGCCCCGGCGCCGCAATCCCGATAAAGTGGGCATTCTGGGGTCATCCCAACCGTCTACCAACCCCTCCACTACCAGTTGTTTCAGCTTCCGCTTGCTCATGACCGTATAGGTCAGATTGAGAGGAGCAAATTCAATTTGTTGAGGGTGATAAACCCCCAATTGGTCCAGGAACCAGTCGTAAAGAGGACGGTGATCTTCGAATTCCAATGTACAGAGGGAATGCGTAATGCGTTCAATGGAATCTTCCAGACCGTGCGCCCAGTCATACATGGGATAAATGCACCAGACATCACCCGTACGATGATGAGCGGCGTGAAGAATCCGGTAAATCACCGGATCCCGCATATTCATATTGGGATGACGCATATCAATCTTAGCGCGCAGGACCTTGTCGCCGTCAGGAAATTCACCGGCCCGCATCCGCCGAAACAAATCCAGATTCTCTTCAACGCTCCGATCCCGGAACGGACTATCGGTTCCCGGTTGTGTCAGTGTGCCCCGGTATTCCCGGATTTTATCCGGAGGAAGATCATCCACATAGGCCTTGCCTGCCTTCACCAGTTGTTCCGCCAGGAGATACATTTGCTCAAAATAATCGGACGCATAGTACAAACGATCTTCCCAGTCAAAACCCAGCCAGCGGACATCCTCAATGATCGATTGAATATATTCATCTTCCTCTTTGATCGGATTGGTATCATCGAATCTCAGGTTGGTTTTCCCGCCGAATTCCGCGGCGAGACCGAAATCCAGGCAAATGGCTTTGGCGTGGCCGATATGGAGATATCCGTTCGGTTCCGGTGGGAAACGGGTATGCACCCGATGGTCCCATTTTCCTGACGCCAGGTCCTGTTTGACAATTTCCCGGATAAAATTCGTTTTTTCTTCAGCCATTGGATTCCTCGTTGGATTTACAGAGAGGAGTTAACAATTCGATGGCCCGGTCAATGCGATTCATAACGGTAGGACGTCCCAGGATTTCCAGGGATTCAAACAGGGGCGGAGCAACTGTTTTTCCGCACACCGCAACGCGCAGAGGCTGGAAAAATGGACCGGGTTTTTTCTTATGTTCCAGCGCCTCGGCTTTCAGAGAATTGTATAATGTTTCGTGTGTAAACGAAACCTGCTCCAATACGGTTCGCGATAGTTTCAGGATTTCCAGTGTTGATTCCGGCGATTCTTTTTTGGGAATTAACAGGGTCGGATCATAGGATTTCGGTTCCTGAAAATAAAAATCCACCCATTGCGGACCTTCGCTGAGGAGCGTGATACGCTCACGAATCAGGGGAATAACCCGCAACAATACCTGCTGGTTTACGGCCAGTCCTGCTTTGGAAAGAAAGGGCATCAGTGCCTGGGACAATTCCTCATCCCTTAGTCCGCGAATGACCTGACTGTTAAATTGATTCAGCTTATCATAATTCCACACGGCCGGTGATTTATGAACGTTTTCCAGCGTGAAGTGTTTAATCAATTCATTGCGTGTAAATGATTCCTGATGATCATCCAAACTCCATCCCACCAAAGCCATGAAATTCACCAGAGCTTCCGGTATATAGCCCGCTTCCTGATACTGGCGCACAAAAACGGGACGAATCGTTCCGTCGGGAGCCCGGTTTTCCCGCTTGCTCATCTTCCCTTTTCCGGATGGATTTAAAATCACCGGTAAATGGGCCATCACCGGGGGCGACCAACCCAGCGCCTGGTAAAGCCGGATATGCAATGGCAAACTGTTCACCCATTCATCACCGCGTAAGATATGGGAAATTTCCATGAGGTGATCATCAATAACATTGGCAAAATGATAGGTAGGATAACCGTCGCTTTTCATCAAGACTGCATCCTGTAGTCGACGGTTGTCGAAATGAATTTCGCCGCGAATGTAATCCTTTACCGTCGTCTCTCCGTCCAGCGGCATTATGAACCGGACCGTATATGGCAATTTCTCCTTCAGACGCGCTTCAATTTCATCAGGACCCAGGTGACGACAATGGCGGTCATATCCCAGGTAATCTGATTTGACCTGTTTTTGATGTTCGATGACGTTTTGAAGCCGCTCCGTCG
>JAADFQ010000176.1 GCA_013152835.1 FCB group bacterium | reverse complement strand
AAAGATATTTTACTGTACGATAGGCGGAAAAGAAACCGGTATAAAAAAGTTACAAAATCCCTTGTCAAATCGTTAACATATATGAACAATAACCGCCAAATTATCTTTAAAAATCCGCCTAACACAGCTAGAATTCAGGTTATACTGGAAATCTTTCCTAATGCCAAGTTCATTTTTATCCACCGGAATCCCTATGATATCTTTTATTCAACTTCACATATAATGCGAAATATCATCAATCACTTTTTCAGTCTTCAGAAACTGGACGAATCTGAAGTGACGCAACTGATCCTCCACCACTTTAAAGTGCTGAATGATGCCTATTCCCGTCAGAAAAGTCTCATATCATCCGATAAACTGATAGAGGTGTCGTATCAAGAACTGATAGAAGAACCATTTGATGTGATTAGCCATATATATCGTGAACTGGACCTGCCTGATTTTAGTGTAATTACTGAAAACTTACGCCACGTCATACGCTGTGAGTCGCAATATGAACCTAATAAATATGATTATAGAGAAACAGAATACCAGCAGGTGGAAAGGTACTGGAAAGAATATATCGATAGGTGGAGTTATTCACGACCAAAAATGCACGATAATTCCAGTCGTAATTAATAATGCCGATAGCTTACCGTATGTAACAGCTTGCCCTTTTCCCCAAGGGAGGGATGGTAGGTGGACTTCGCCGCTCTTAGCGAGACCCCCAAAATTACCGTGGAATTGATAAATGGTTTGCCCGCTGATTCATTAACTACATGGACGGTGGGTTCGTCATCATGTAGCGTTGCGCTCCGCGCAAGGTCACGATACACATACGTTCCGACGGTGGATTACATGTACGATCCCGTTTTACCGGATTTCAGGAACCCTTTGTGCAATCTGGTTTATGCCAGAACCGGACGACCCAAAACCGGAAAAACCGACAGCATATGACCGGGCTTGTGAAATACTGGAAATAATGGATGTCAATGGTTGGAAGCAGGCTGACGTAGCCCGCCATCTAGGTATAAGTCGGGCACGTGTGACTCAAATACTTAATGTGTTGAAAAATCCGATAGATGAGATTGATCTGACATCACATCTGTCCAAAACAAAACTTTTTGAAAAACTGTAGAACATCATTCAAAACTCACCCCTAAATCCCCTCTCTTTCAAGAGAGGGGACTTCACGAAGTGAATGGGGTGAGTAACGTTTGAATTATTATAAAATCAGTGTTTTTTTTACTAACAATTCATTTTGGACAGAATTGAACAGGATTCAATACTTAATTTGATAAAAATATAAATTTCTGGTATCTGTCTCGGGGATTGTTTTCAGAATATAGGGCTTCCCCTGTCCAATATCGACGGAATCAGTTGTGAAATTATACTTATTTCAAAACGTCTTGGACAGCATTGATTAAAAAGTCCCGTAGGGACGAAATAGTCCATCCGGTGCATTGATTTTTAGCCCTACTCTGACTGGATGGAATTTTGATTACGGTTGCTGTTCCGTCCCTGACGGGACGAAGAAATATCCAATCCGCCTTTGCGTGAGATCTGTTTTCCGGGGGGCTGAAAGGACGTTGAAACGACAACGGTACAGGAGAACCTGCCGCGCGAAGACGGAGTACAGCCGGGTACATTGATTATTAAAACCGGGTATTCGTTTGATCGATTAGTCCCGATCCTAAAAAAATCTTGACACGCCTCCCTTTTGCCCGTAGATTTGAACAGATGTTAATTACAAATGCACATTTGTTCAACGCCTAATGGGGCAGGATGACACCATGATTCTGGTAGAAGCGGCCCGCTTGTATTACGAGCATAATCTCAGTCAGCAGGCCATTGCCCAGCGACTGAAGATTTCCCGTCCCGGCGTATCCCGTCTGTTGCAAAAGGCCCGGGACAAAGGGATCGTAGAAATCACTATTCATGATCCGTCTCAGCGGGGAACACGGTTGGAATCCCAACTGCGGGAACGATTTAGTTTAAAACGGGTTTCTGTTGTCCCCACGAATCCCGATTATTCAAAATTGCAACAGAATCTGGGTCGGGCTGCCGTCCGTTTCATAGAAGAAAATGCCGCCGACAATTTAATCCTGGGCGTGTCCTGGGGAACCACGCTTCAGGAAGTGGCTCGCCAGGTAAAACCGAAAGCATACCGGAATATGATTGTGGTACAGCTTAACGGCGGGATTTCCCGGGCGGAATATGATACCCATGCCAGTGAAATTGCCCAAACCATCGGTGAGCGGTTCCAGGCGATCCCTTATTTATTACCGTTACCGGCCGTGGTCAGTGATCCCCAGGTGAAACAAGCCATTCTCTCCGATAAAAATATTTCCCGCACGCTGTCCCTGGCGCGGCAGGCAACCGTAGCCTTGTTTACTGTCGGCTCCTTCAGTTGGGAATCGGTGCTGGTGAAAGCGGATTACTTCGAGCCGGAGGAAGTGCAGTCACTGCTTGACCGGCAGGCCGTAGGCGATATCTGTTCCCGGATTCTGGATCGGGAAGGTCGGATTTGTTCGCCGGAACTGGACAGCCGGACGATCGGAATTGAATTATCCGATCTGAAGCAAAAAGAATTTTCAGTCGCCATTGCCGGGGGAAAAGACAAACTGGCCGCGATCCGGGCCGGATTGAAAGGGAACTGGTTCAATTCCCTGATTACCGATGAATGGGTCGCCCGGGAACTGATATCTGAGGCCGGGGAAAACGTATGAAGAATCTGACCATCGCCATCGGCGCCGACCACGGCGGCGTTGCCCTGAAAACCGATTTGATCGAATTCCTGAATGATTACCGGATTATCGATTGCGGAACCGGAGACACACAGCCGGTGGATTATCCGGTTTACGCCGCAAAAGTGGCCCGAAAAGTGGCCAATGGCGAAGCGGATTTTGGGATCATGATCGACGGCGCCGGCATCGGCTCGGCCATGGCGGCCAATAAAATTCCCGGTGTTCGCGCGGCGTTATGCTATGACCTGAGTACGGCCCGCAACGCCCGGGAGCATAACGACGCCCGGGTACTCACCCTGGGTGCGGGACTTATCGGTACGGCCCTGGCCCGGCAAATTGCGGACACGTTTATTCATACGGACTGTACCGTGGAACGACATTTAAAGCGAGTAGCCATGATTAACCAATTAGATTCGAATACCGAAATAACCGCCACGATTGCTCCTACGCCGGTCCCTCCGGCGCAACCTGCAGACCCGGCCCTGTCCGACTCCGATTTAGTCCGGATCGCCGACCAGGTTACCCGACTACTCCGGGAGCAGGGCCTGGCTCACGAGACCGCGGATAGCGATCACTGCACGTCGGATATGGTCTGCCGCTGTGGTGTTTGTGTTGAAAAGGAACCGGACACCTATCGCCAATTCATGAATTTTGGCGTGGAGCGGATCGGTCTGCACAATGGCACCGGCTGTACCGACGTACCGGAAGATATTGCCCGGTGCATTGATCATACAATTCTGAAACCGGACGCGACCGATGCCGATATCAAACGCATTTGCAAGGAAGCGCGGGACAATCATTTTGCCTCGGTGTGCATCAGTCCCAGTTACGTGAAACTGGCGGCCAATGAACTGGCCGGTTCCGATGTGGAAGTCTGTACCGTCATCGGTTTTCCCTCCGGAGCCCATACGCCGGAAATCAAGGCCCTGGAAGCACGCCAGGCGATCCGGGAAGGGGCGAAGGAAATTGATATGGTAATCAACATCGGCGCTCTGAAGAGCGGTCGGGATGAGCTGGTATACCGGGATATCCGCGCCGTGACCGAAGCCTGCGAAGACGGTGGCGCTATTTGCAAGGTGATTATTGAAGCGGCTTTATTGACCGACGAAGAAAAAGTCCGCGCCTGTGAAGCGGCCCGGAAAGCGCGGGCCAATTTCGTGAAAACCTCCACCGGGTTCGGTCCCGGCGGCGCAACGGTGGAAGATGTGGCGCTGATGAAATCGGTCGTTGCAAGCGACGGGATCGAAGTGAAAGCCGCAGGAGGAATTCATTCGTATGAAGATGCCAAAAAGATGGTAGCGGCTGGCGCATCCCGAATCGGTGCCAGCGCCGGAATTGCAATTTTAAAACAAGCCCGGGAAGTCACGATTTCCCAATAGGAACCAGGAGGTTTTATGGTTGATTTACGCGCGTATGTTTTTCTGGATAATCTCCAGCCCCAGTATGCGGCATTTTTGGGAACCGTCGCCAAAGGATTTTTACCCATTTCCGGAATGGCCTCCCTGTATGTGGAAATTTCCCCCGGAATCGAAATTAACCGCATCACCGATATTGCCTTGAAGTCCACCCGCGTGACGCCTGGTATGCAGATCGTGGAGCGGCTCTACGGCATGTTGGAAATTCACTCCGAATCCCAGGCCGATGTCCGCCAGGCGGGACAGGCTATATTGGATGCCCTGGGTTTGAAGGAGGAAGATCGTTGGAAGCCAAAAATCTATTCCAGCCAGGTGATCCGTCGCGTGGATGATCACCAGACTCAGCTCATTAACCGCATGCGCCATGGCAACATGATTGTTCCCGGCGAAACCATGTACGTCATGGAAGTGGCGCCGGCGGCCTACGCGGCTCTGGCGGCCAATGAAGCGGAAAAATCCGCGGAAATCAACATTTTGGAAGTCCGGTCGTTCGGCAGTTTCGGCCGTATTTATCTCGGCGGCGAAGAACGGGACATTGAAGTCGGCTGGCAAGCCGCCATGGCCGCTATTGAAGATGTGGAAGATGTGACCGGACAGGATAAATCAAAGTAAACCCTTGAGTAAAATCAAACCGATTGGAGGAATCTCATGGCAGAAGCCCTTGGAATGATCGAAACCCGCAGCTTTCCGGCCGTCGTTGAGGCGGCGGACGCAATGGTGAAAGCAGCCAAAGTGGAATTGGTATCGTATGAAAAAACCGGCGGCGGACATGTAACCGCCATTATTCGTGGCGACGTAGCCGCAGTGAAAGCCGCCTGCGACGCCGGCCGCGCCGGGGCCTCCCGGGTGGGCGAAATCGTCGCCGTCCATGTAATTGCGCGTCCCCACGCCAATGTGGACGGGGTCATGCCCATCAACAGTCCTGACGCCAAGACCAAGAAATAATCCATGGTTCTGGCAAAAGTGGTGGGAACTCTGGTTGCTACCCAGAAGGAACCCAGTCTTGACGGACTGAAATTCCTGGTTCTCCAACCGGTGGATCTGGACGGAAAGATCGGCGGCGGCACAATTGTCGCCGCCGACGCCGTCAACGCCGGGGTAGGAGAAATTGTTTTGTACGCTACCGGCAGTTCCGCCCGACAAACCGCAAAGACCGATAAGCGACCCTGCGACGCGGTGGTTATGGCCATCGTGGATAACTGGGAAGTGGACGGAACGTTGAAATACAAAAAGGGACGGGATGATTAATCCCTGTCCATCAGGACCCATTCCATGCAAAAGGAGGGGAATATGGCCTCGTTGACTGAAGCCCAGGTGAATCAAATCGCCGCCCGTGTTGCAGCCAATCTGAACCGGCGGCCGGTGCCAACCAACGGCAACGCTCCGACTCCTGCATTACCCGAAAACCATCAGCCCAACTCTGGTAAAGGCGCCTTTCATACCGTGGACCTGGCCGTGAAGGCTGCGACGAAAGCTTTTGGTCAGTTGCAGGATATGACCCTGGCGAAACGGAAAGAGATTATCGATTCGATTCGCGCCAAAATGCGGAATCACGCGGAAGACCTGGCGCGTCGGGCCTGGGAAGAAACCGGCCTGGGACGGACAGACGATAAAATCCTGAAGAATCAACTGGTGATCGACAAGACGCCGGGAACGGAAATCATTCAACCGAAAGTCATGACCGGAGACCGGGGACTGACCCTGGTTGAATATGCGCCCTACGGCGTTATCGGCGCCATTACGCCCTGTACCAATCCCACTTCCACCATCATCTGCAATACGATTGGAATGGTGGCAGCGGGGAATGCGGTGGTGTTCAACGTTCATCCCACGGCGAAAAAGGTGAGCGTCCATACGGTGGAACTCATCAATGAGGCCATCCTGGAGGCGGGCGGTCCCCTGAATCTTGTCTCTACGGTCAGCGAACCCACGATTGAAAGCGCCCAGGAATTGATGCGTCATCCCGGAGTCCGTTTGCTGGTAGTGACCGGCGGTGCAGCGGTCGTGAAAGCCGCCATGACCAGTGGAAAACGAGCGATCTGCGCCGGACCGGGAAATCCCCCGGTGGTGGTGGATGAAACGGCAGACATTGAGAACGCCGCCAAATCCATTGTCCGGGGCTCCACCGACAACAACATGGTCTGTGTCCTGGAAAAGGAAATTATTGTCGTGGAATCGGTCGCTTTCGACCTGATTTCGGCGCTGACCCGGCATTCGGCGGTGGTGCTGAAAGAGTATCAGGTGGCCGAACTGGAACGAGTGATCTTCACCAAAGATAACGGACCCCGGCGCCCGGCGGTGATGAATAAAGAGCTCATCGGCCAAAGCGTGCCAACCATTCTGGGTAAAATCGGCATTCAGGTCGGGGACGATATTCGGTTGGCGATCGCGCCGCCGAAAATCACCCGCTGGTCTGGACCGAACAAATGATGCCTGTGATTCCGCTGGTAACGGTCCCCACGGCGGATCAGGCCATTGATCTGGCCAGGGAGGCGGAACATGGATTCGGCCATACGGCGGTGATGCATTCCCGCAATTTGGACAACCTCAGTCGAATGGCCCGGGAAATGAATTGCAGTATTTTTGTGAAAAACGGTCCCTCACTGGCGGGCCTGGGATTTGGCGGAGAAGGTTATTGTTCCTTTTCTATCGCCAGTCCCACCGGAGAAGGGTTGACCAATCCAATCAGTTTTTCCCGGGAACGGCGCTGTGTGCTGGTGGATCATTTTCGGATTGTGTAACTCAGGAATGACGATCGAATGAATACGAAACTACCGGCGTATCCGGCCATTGCTCTCCTGGAATTTGCTTCCATCACGGCGGGGCTTCGGAGCGCTGATGCCATGATTAAAAAAGCGCCCATCACGGTGATGAAATCGGGGACGGTACATAACGGAAAATATTTGGTGCTGATTGGGGGCACGGTGGCCTCAGTGGAGGAAGCCTACCAGGAAGGGAGCACCGTGGGTCATGATCAATTGGTAGATCGGGTGTGCCTGCCCCAGGTGAACCCGCAGGTGCGGGACGGTATTCTGGGAGCGAAACAAGCCTGCCCCGGCCCGGCTCTCGGCATTCTGGAAACCAGCACAGTGGCCGCCTGTATTCGGGCCGCTGACCCTGCCGTAAAAGGAACGGATGTGCTGCTCACGGAAATCCGCCTCGCGGACGATTTGGGAGGAAAAGCCTTTGCCCTCTTTACCGGGGAGCTTTACGATGTGGAGTCCGCTCTGGAGATTGCCCGTGCTACCGATCCGCAACGCCAGTTTGTGATCCAGGATTCCCTGATTCCCAATCTTCACCCGGAAATGGCGGATCAGGTTACCACGTCATCTTGGTTTTCCCGGTTGCCGCTGACCAAACTTCAGGACGGAGAACTATGAAACTTGGACGGATTATCGGGACGGTGACTCCGGCCGTGGTATATGAAGGAATCGAGGGAACACCTCTTTTGCTGGTTCAGGGTCTGGATAAACATCGTGAGCCGGAGGGAAAACCCTTCGTGGCGGCGGATCCGACCCGCATGGCCGGTCCCGGGGAATTGATTTATTATGAAAGCAGTCGCGAGGCGGCCCTGGCCATGGATCCCTGGTTCGTTCCCGTGGACGCGGCGATCATCGGGATTGTGGATAACCTGAACCTGCTTGACGCGGAGGTGGTATGATTCTCGGCAAAGTGAGCGGGACCATTCATTCCACCATCAACCATCCGTTTTACGATAACCGGCGGCTTCTGGTGGTGGATAAACTGGACAAACAGGGTGAGCCCACGGGGGATTATTTAATTGCCGTGGATTGGGTGGGCTCCGGCGCCGGTGAAACGGTGCTGGTGATTGATGAAGGAAACTCCGCCCGGCAGATTGTGGGCGATTCCACCGCGCCGCTCCGTTCCATCATTGTGGGTGTGGTGGATGATGTGACCCTGTCTACGGGATAGAAGGGTAAGGTGTTCAAGTGTTCAGGTGTTTAGGTGCTGGAGTAATGGAAACAGGACACAGGAGACAGGAAACAAAGTGAAAAGTTGAACGGGGAGGCAGGAAACCGGATACAGTGTAATCTCTTTTGACCTTCGACTTTTGACTCTTCCGTAACACATTACTCATTACGTTTTCGACTTTCAGCCCAAGACAAAATCTATCATCCAATGCTTAT
>JAADFQ010000175.1 GCA_013152835.1 FCB group bacterium | reverse complement strand
TTTCCACAACGAAATCAGAACAGGCTCAGGAAATGGCTTTTTTGGAAGCTTCCGTCAAAGCAATTCAAGCCTGTATTCCAGCCACTGACGACCGACCCATTCTTATTGGCATGGGATTGCCGGGATTAAAAACACCCGATCAGCGGGGCATTGCCGCCATGGCAAACGGACCACGAATGCCGGAGTTCGCATCCCGGTTGGAAGCGATGGTACAGGATCAGGGCATTCGTCTCGCCCGTCCGATCCATCGTTTGGGAAGTGACGCCGATTATTGTGGCATCGGTGAAGAATACGCGGTGGACGGCAATTTTTCTGCGGTTCGAAACGCCTATTATCTCGGCGGCGGGACCGGAGCCGCCGATGCGCTCAAATTGAACGGAAAGCTGGTCCCCCTGGACCACACCAAAACCTGGTTGGCCAAAACCTGGGAATTGAAAAGTGATGAAGGGTTATCATTGGAACGGTTTGCGTCTGCCGGTGGTATCCAGGCCGTATATGCACAAATATCGGGACGGAATGTCAATGACGTCATTGCGGAAAAAATTTATCCTGATGTTATTCTTGACCGGGCCGTTCAACATGAACCGGCCGCGACCGAAACCATGAATCTGGTTGCCCGGCGATTAGCGGATTTACTGGCGGAACGCATCGTCACAACCTACCGGGGATGGACAAATCAATTTTCGTTTATTAATCCCCGACGAGCGGCGCTTATTTCCGATCATCCCTATCTTGGCGTATTATTCGACCGTATTGTTATCGGACAACGACTGGCGGATTTATTACGCCGGTCCCGGTCCACATCCTTTCTCTGGAAACCATTACTGGATCGGTTGTCCCAGCACTGTTCCGAACTGGATTCGGTTGCCCGAAATCATTATGTGCAAAACGCACGCTTTCGTGAAGACCGACTAGTCCTTTCCAATCTCCGATCGGCGCCGGTATTGGGAGCGGGCGTCGATGCCTGGTTGAACGCAAATCCGGACAGCCATGCTTGAACGGGGTACCATTCCCCGCCAGGAACCTACGATTCAGGTCGGACTCGTCCTTCCTGAAGATCACCAGACTGATCTGACACTCACCTTCCCCCACCCGGAAGATTATTCCCTGGATCCACGGGATCAATCGTTGACCGGATCCATAACCATTTCAACGGATGACGAACAGCTTTTTCTTGAAGACGTAGCCTATCCGGAAATTCAAATCCGGCACCGGGTTTCCAACAACAATCATCTGGTCACGCTGGACCGGGTGATTGCAGGACGGGGATTCCACTGGCAGAAGTGGATTCCGGTCACCGTTGCCGGTGATCTCATCGTTCGTCCGTTCAACGGGTCGTTGATCGTGATCAATCGGTTGTCGGTAGAAGATTACCTCATGAGCGTGGCCACTTCCGAAATGGGTGCGGACTGTCCGTCAGCCCTGATTGAAGCCCAGACCATTGTAGCCCGGTCCTGGCTGTTAGCCGCCGCCGAACAAAAACATGCCGACCTGGGCATGGATGTCTGCAACGACGATTGCTGCCAGCGATACCAGGGTTCGGCGCACATTACGGCCCATAGTCGCAAGGGTGTGGAGGTCACTCGCGGACAGGTTCTTTTGATCGACGGAGAAATCTGTGACGCCCGTTATTCCAAATCCTGCGGAGGAATGACCGAAAGCTTTACACATATCTGGCCGGGGACTGCCCAGTCCTGTTTTCAAGTCTTCTCCGATACACCGGCGGAAGACCGGATTATTGCCGATCTGACGAATGATGTCCGGTTTGAAGAATGGATAGCGCATCCACCGAAATCCTTTTGCAGTCCAAGCTTCATTCCTGAAGATCAGTTAGGTGCCTACCTGGGCCATGTGGATGAAAGCGGACACTATTTCCGCTGGAAGACCACCTTCTCACAGGACGAACTTACAAATCTGATCAATGCCAAACTGGGAATTGAGGCGCAAACCATTTTATCGCTGAAACCGGAAAATCGCGGCGGTTCCGGACGATTGAATCGATTGTCAATTGTCTATGAATCCGACCATCAGATTCAGACAATAACGATCAACAGTGAATATGAAATCCGGAGGGTTCTGCATCCCGGATTTCTCTATAGTTCCGCGTTCATTGTGGAAACCGACGATCAACACCCCCCGTCCCGGTTTACCCTGCGAGGCGCCGGATGGGGCCACGGAGCAGGTCTCTGTCAAATCGGCGCCCTGGGGATGGCCCTCGCCGGTTATGATGCCCGGTCGATCGTGGAACATTACTATCCGGGTGCTGAACTCACGACAATTTATACAAAGGAAATCCTATGACGGCTAAAACTTCCCGCAATCCCTGGTATTGGGTGCCTTCCCTCTATTTTGCAGAGGGGATCCCCTATGTAATTGTGATGCTCCTCTCCGTCGTATTTTATAAACGCATGGGGATTTCCAACGCCGATATCGCCCTGTATACCAGTTGGCTCTACCTCCCCTGGGTGATCAAACCGCTCTGGAGCCCCATTGTGGATATTCTCCGGACCAAACGGTTCTGGATTGTTACGACGCAGTTGTTCATTGGCGCCGGTCTGGGCGGACTGGTCCTGGCCATACCGGTATCCGGCTATTTCAAATTAACCCTGGGATTTTTCTGGTTGTTGGCATTCAGTTCCGCTACCCACGATATCGCCGCCGACGGTTTCTACATGCTGGGATTGTCACAGAAGAAACAGGCCTGGTTTGTGGGCATCCGCTCTACCTTCTATCGTCTGGCGATGATTACAGGACAGGGCCTGCTGATTATTCTTGCCGGTTATCTGGAAAGTACAACCGGACTGCCCTCGGTGGGTCTGTCGGTTACTACCCAGTCCGCCCGGGAAACCGTGGTCGAAATGCCCGCGGAAATCCCTGCGGTAGACCCGGACAAGGAACTACATCTTATTCTGGATCCGCCTGAATTGGCCATTCCAATGATCCCCCGGACTCCGGCCTATGTGGATTCGATTCGCACCCTGGTCAAAACCCGGAACGGAGAGCAAGTCAAGTACGGAAAACAGACGACCCCGCCATCGGAAAATATCCAACCCGGATTGTGGCATCGTTTTGTATCCCAACCCATAGAGAAGGGGTTGCGTGCCTGGCTGGGAACTGCGGCTCCGGTCAACGTGAACCGGGCCCAGGGTAATGTAGGGATTGTCCACATCCGACTCTCGGCTCCGCCACCCGAGGGCGAAAAAGTCGTCGTGAATTTTGGTCGTATTAGCGGAGATAAAAGCATCACTCTGTTGGCAGGCGGGCGAAGTGAATTCACCGCGAAGAACTGGAATCAGCCGGTGCTGGCATTGATCCAAATCGACCCCAAACTGAAAACCAGCGTTACCACTCAGTTTGAAGCCCGGGCAGGAAATATTCCGCTGGCCTGGATGATTACCTTCGGAATCCTGGCGGTTCTTTTTGTCCTCTTTTTCCTCTATCATCGGTTTATCCTGCCCTACCCGGATGATGACCGGGGAAACAGTTCCATTACCGGGCGAGAATTCCTCCGCAATTTCGGCGCCGTATTTGCCGAATATTTCACCAAAGAACGGATTCTGGTATCGATTGCCTTCATCCTGTTCTACCGCTTCGGAGAAGCACAACTGGTAAAAATCGCACCGCTCTTCATGCTGGATGTACAGGAAGCTGGTGGGATGGCGCTCACCACCGGACAATATGGTTTTGTGTATGGCACGGTTGGGTTACTGATGCTCACTCTGGGCGGAATTGTGGGCGGAATTTTATCCGCAAAACAGGGACTGAAATACTGGGTCTGGTGGATGGCAATTGCCATGAATCTGCCCAATGCTGTCTATGTATATTTATCCTCGGCCCTGCCGGATAATTTTTTCATTATCAATGCCTGCGTGGGCATCGAACAATTCGGTTATGGATTCGGTTTTACCGCGTACATGCTGTACATGATTTCAGTGGCGGAAGGGAAGCATAAAACCGCCCATTATGCCCTTTGCACCGGATTCATGGCCCTGGGTATGATGATCCCCGGCATGTTCAGCGGTTGGCTTCAGGAAATCATCGGCTATCAGAATTTTTTCATATGGGTACTGCTGGCAACGATTCCCGGATTTATTTTAATTCGCTATATACCCATCGACCCGGAATTTGGTAAAAAGGAGGATTGATTATGGTACAATTAAAAGAACGACTGGTCGCCCTGGATGCTTTTCGAGGCGCTACGATCGCACTGATGATTCTGGTGAATAATCCGGGAAGCTGGTCCTACGTTTATACACCCTTTGATCATGCCGAATGGAATGGCTGTACGCCTACGGATTTGGTATTTCCTTTTTTCCTGTTCATTGTGGGCGTTGCTATGCGGTATTCCTTTAAGCGCTATGACTACCAACTCACCGGTGACCTGTTTAAAAAAATCGTCAAACGAATGGTAATTATTTTTCTGGTGGGATCAGCCATGGCGGCCTTCCCCTTCATCCGCCAGGATTGGGACTGGAGCAATTTCCGGATTATGGGCGTTCTCCAGAGAATCGCCCTGGCGTATGGATTCGGTGCCTTGATTGCCGTATCACTCAAACCGAAAGCCCGGTGGATAACCTCGGGAATCATATTGGTCGGCTACTGGCTGGCCTTGTGGATCTTCGGTGGACCGGACCCGTATTCCCTGGAGCACAATCTTGTGCGGCGGATTGATCTTGCCATCCTGGGCGCCGGTCATGTTTGGCACGGCAAAGGGATTCCGTTTGATCCGGAAGGATTATTCAGCACGCTTCCTGCGATTGTAACGGTTCTTCTGGGATATGAAATCGGTACGTTGATCCAGACCAAATCCGATCGCCTGGAGACGATTAAAGACATGTTCGCCCTGGGGGCCGCCCTGGGTGTGGTGGGCTGGCTTTGGGGATTGGTATTCCCCATCAATAAATCGATCTGGACCAGTTCTTATGTATTGTACACGGCCGGGTTAGCCACGATTGTCCTGGGAGCCATGATCTGGATCATTGATATCAAAGGCTATCAAAAAGCAGTCAAACCATTGGTGATTTTTGGGACCAATTCCATTTTCGTTTTTGCCGCATCGGGAATTTGGGGCCGGATTATTCTGAAAATTAAATTGACCCTGAACGGAGAATCCGTATCGTCCTATACCTACCTCTACGAAACCGTATTTCGACCCCTGGCAGGTAATTATAACGGTTCCTTACTGTTTGCCCTCTTCAATGTTTTCATGTGGTGGGTAATCTTACGCTGGATGTACCAGAATAAAATATTTATCAAAATCTAGAAGGGCTCAATGATGGAATTTATTGATCAGGCGTTATCCGCATTCAGCGGATTCATGTGGGGAACCCCGTTGCTGATTCTGTTACTGGGTGGCGGCTTATATTTCACTTTTTACAGTCGCTTTATTCCCTTTCGCTATTTTCGTCACGGAATCAATGTGTTACGGGGGAAATACGATTCCGATTCCGATCCGGGCGACATCCCCCATTATCAGGCGCTCTCCAGCGCTCTGGCCAGTACGGTGGGGATGGGAAACATCAGCGGAGTGGCTATCGCTATTCATACCGGGGGCCCGGGAGCCTTGTTCTGGATGTGGATCAGCGCCATCGTGGGCATGTCCACCAAGTTTTTCACCTGCACCCTGAGTATCATGTTTCGGGGAAAAGACGACCAGGGACAGATTCAGGGCGGACCTATGTATTATATCGAAACCGGTCTGGGACAGAAATTTAAACCGTTGGCAATTCTGTTCAGTGTCGCCGGACTTTTCGGGTGTTTTGCCCTGTTTCAGGCCAACCAATTAACCCAGATTCTCCGCGACCAAATGATTACGAAGAGCGGCTGGAATCTGAATCCCAATCTGTTCAACTTCTTCGTTGGGGTCGGGATGGCCTTGCTGGTTTCCAGCGTTGTTTTCGGAGGAATAAAACGGATCGGGCTGGTAGCTTCCCGAATGGTGCCTTTTATGGTGGCCCTGTATATGGGCGCCGGACTGATTATTCTTTTGAAACACCTGCCCGAGGTTCCTGCCATGCTGGGATTTATTGTAAAAGACGCCTTCACGGGAGACGCCGTACTGGGAGGTGCTGTAGGAACAGTCATCATTACCGGTATTCGACGGGCCGCTTTTTCCAATGAAGCGGGGATCGGAACCGAAGCGCTGGCTCACGGCGCCGCCAAGACCACCGAACCGGTACGGGAAGGATTGGTGGCCATGCTGGGTCCCTTCATCGACACAATCATTGTTTGTACGGTAACTGCCGTGGTAATTCTCCTGTCCGGAACCTGGGCCAGTGGTGATGCCAACGGGGTCACGCTTACCACGATGGCTTTCTCCGCCGAACTGGGGGTAGCCGGGAAATTTATTCTCGTGGTCTCGGTCCTTACCTTCAGTCTCAGCACGATGATCGGGTATTCTTACTATGGCGGCAAATGCACAAATTACCTTTTCGGAACCCGCTGGATCCAGACCTATACCCTGATCTATGTATTGACCCTGATTGTGGGAGCCATGGTCACAATTGATATGGTGATCAATTTCATCGATGGCATGTTCGCCATCATGGCGATTCCCACGGTAACCAGCACCGTATTGCTGTCCCCAAAAGTCATGGCGGAAGCCCGACGCTATTTCGGAGCCTTGCAATCATCAAAATCCTGAGAATATTGAGGAGGGATTATGACCGATAAAATGAATCGGAGAACGTTTATCAAAACGACATCCCTGGCCACGGCCGGTGTTCTGGCCGGATGTTCCTTACACCAACGATTTGATGTGCTGATCCGGAACGGCCTGGTTTATGATGGTTCCGGCACGGCTCCTCAGCACCTTGATCTGGGCCTGGTCCGGGATAAAATCGTTGCCTTGGGTCATTTCCCTGACGCAACGGCCGATTTGATTCTGAATGCTGACGGCCGGGCTGTTTCACCCGGATTTATCGACATTCATACGCACACGGATGTGGAATTACTGGCCAACCCAAAAGGGGAAAGTAAAATTCGCCAGGGCGTTACTACGGAAGTCAGCGGGAATTGCGGTTCTTCACCCTTCCCCCTGACACCCGCCGGTGTGGATGACCTGGACGCATATTATCTGCGCCGGTACGGAATCCACGTAACGTGGGAAATCCTCCGGGATTTTTTCCATCGTCTGGAGCGGTCTTCCCTGGGCATTAATTATGCAACTTTTACAGGACAGGGCGATCTCCGGGCGGCTGTAGTGGGACAGAACGATATCCCCCCCACCCCGGACCAACTGAATGCGATGCGCCGCCTGTTGGCGGAATCCATGGAACAAGGCAGCCTGGGTCTCTCCACCGGATTGGAATACGCTCCCGGAAGCTACGCCAAAACCGACG
Organism: FCB group bacterium; assembly: GCA_013152835.1. GTDB lineage: Bacteria > Fidelibacterota > Marinisomatia > Marinisomatales > J089 > J089. The sequence goes on along the minus strand of JAADFQ010000175.1, from coordinate 12,214 downwards.
AACTGATCGCACTTTGTGACGTAGTCGGACAGTACGGGGGTATCTATGCCACCCATATGCGGAACGAGGACGACCGGGTTGAAGAAGCCATTGAAGAAGCATTAACCATTTCCCGCCGTTCAGGCGTTCCCCTGGAAATCTCGCATCTGAAAGCCTGTAATAAAGCCAATTGGGATAAGGTTGACCGGATTCTGGAAAACCTGGAACCGATTTGTCGGAATGAACCGGTGGCCGCTGACCGTTATCCCTATGATGCCTGGGGAACCGGCCTTTCCTCCTTCATTCCTCTTTGGGCGCGACAGGGCGACACGGATGAAGTGTTGAAACGACTGAACAGCCCGATGTATCGACAGAAAATTCTGGATTATGCCCAAAGCCGGGCGGAACGAATCGGTGGCTGGGATCGCGTTTGGATATCCTCCTGTTCCCGGGAACAGAATAAAAAATGTGAAGGAAAATCCATTCAGGCCATCGCCCGGGAAGATCATCAAACACCGAAAGAAGTGGTTGAACGGCTGTTGATAGAAGAACGGACCCGTGTGGGAGTCGTGGGCTTTGCCATGAGTGAAGATAATTTGAAAAAAGTACTGGCCGCATCCTTCGTCATGATCGGTTCCGACGGCAACGCAGTAGCGCCATATGGAGTTCTGGGAAGCGGTAAACCCCATCCCCGGTTCTATGGAACCTTTCCTCGTGTCCTGGGAAAATATGTGCGGGAAGAAGGCGTGCTTTCCTTGGAAGAAGCCATAAAAAAGATGACCTCCATGCCAGCCGAAAAACTGGGTCTCACGGACCGCGGACGAATTGCCATCGGGAAGAAAGCCGATCTGGTTATTTTCAACGCCGATACCATTCGCGATAAGGCCACCTATTCCGACCCCCATCAATATCCGGTGGGAATTGAAACCGTGCTGGTTAATGGAAAAATGACCATCCATCAGGGAGAACATACGGGAACCCTGGCGGGTGAAGTTCTCCGTCATAAAGGATAAACAAATGCCCAAAATTAATTTGACCTGTGTTCCAAAATTATTTCTGATCGGTTCACTCCTGTTTGTCATTCAATGCGGAAATACCGATCTGCAAGAATCCCGCACCTTGATACGGGAAGTTCAAATGAAATTCGCCCCCGATAAACGGGTGAGCATATTTGATATTCAGGCGGACCGGGAGTCGGGAACGCTTATTCTCCAGGGAGAAACGAATATTCCGGAGGTCATTCCGGCTCTGGCGAAGAAAATCGAAGCAGCGCAACTGAATGCCAGGCTGGATATCACGATTTTACCGGTCGAAGAATTAGCGGATTCTCAGTATGGAATCGTGAATCTGTCCGTAACCAATCTGCGGGCCAAGCCGGACCGGGGATCGGAGTTAGTCACCCAGGCCATCATGGGAACCCCGGTGCGACGGTATAAGTCCGATGACTACTGGGACCTGATCCAGACTCCCGATGGTTACCTGGGCTGGGTGGATCGGGGAACTGTCGTCTGGATGGATCAAGGAGGGTTCGATACGTGGCGATCCGCAAAACGATGCATCTTCACGGCACCCTTTGGATTGGTATTCAGTCCCAATAATGGCGAACGGCAGACAATTTCCGATCTGGTAGTAGGAAGCATCCTGGAAACGGAGGGAATCAGCGGCAATAATTGGATTGTGCGTCTGCCGGATGGTCGGCAAGGCATGATTCCCCGGGATCAGGCGGTTGATTTCACGAAATGGGTTCAGACCCAACAGGCCAAGCCCGCGATGGTCATCACCCGGGCAAAAACCTTCCTGGGTTTTCCCTATTTGTGGGGCGGTACTTCGTCGAAAGGTTTTGATTGCAGCGGGTTTACCAAGACCGTCTATTTTATGAATGGAATTGTACTTCCCCGGGATGCGTCCCAACAGGTGAAAACCGGACAATTGGTTACCCGGGAAGTCAACACGAATCTGATGAAGCCCGGGGACCTGGTCTTTTTCGGTCGTCGCGCTACGGCCGATCGTCCTGAAAAAGCCACCCATGTGGGCATCTATCTGGGGGATACGGAATTCATCCATTCCTCCGGCAAAGTGAAGATTAACAGTTTCGATTCAACCCGCACCAATTACAATGATTACCGTTACACTCATTTTCTTCAGGCGCGAAGGGTATTGACAGATACAACAATTCCTCAAATCAGGAAAATGAATTGGTATCAATTGGATACGGAAAAGAGGCCCTCATGAGTGAGCGCGTTTTCATTACCGGCGCCAGCAGTGGTCTGGGCGCTGCCATGGCCCGGGAATATGCTCGTCGCGGAGCTACAATCGGGCTGGCCTCCCGGCGTAAACCCGAAATGGAAGTGCTGGCGGATGAAATTCACCAGGCCGGCGGGACGTCCTTTATCTACGTTCTGGACGTGTCCGATTATTCCGCCTGCCGGGAAGCGGCAGAATCGTTTCTGGAATCCACGGGGGGGATTGATACGGTGATTGCCAACGCGGGAGTCAGCGGGACGGACGGGATTACTTCCGGCGATTTACACAAAATAAAAACTATTCTGGATACCAATATTTCCGGCGTGGTTCACACCCTGTTTTCATTTTTACCGACCCTTAGAAAGCAGAAATCCGGACGGGTCGTTTTCATCAGCAGTGTGGCCGGATATCGCGCTTTACCGGGGCGGTCCGGCTATAGCGCCTCCAAAGCGGCAATACGTTTTCTGGCGGATGGCTGGCGGCCGGTTCTGGCCCGGGATTCCATTTCTCTGACCACCATTTGCCCCGGCTTCATCAAGACACCCATGACGGAAGATCACTCCTTTCCCATGCCCTTTCTGATGGACGCTGAGACTGCGGCAAAAAAAATGATTGCAGCCATCGACGCCCGGAAGCGGATCTATATCTTCCCCTGGCAATGGCGTTCCGTTATTCCCCTGATGAAGTCGATTCCCGCCTCGTGGATTGACTGGCTATTTTCCCTGGGGAACCGTTAAAGGGTCTTAAAAACCTAAGCGTTCATTCCGTCCTTTAAGGACTCCGGAAGATCGATCGTATACGAAAGCGGGTTGATATTTCTTCGTCCCGTCAGGGACGTGATATATGTAACAAACCAGTAAAAAACACCCGTCCCATAGGGACGGAACAGCAATCGTAATCAAAATTCCACCGGTCAAATTAAAGCCAAATATTAATTTCACAGGATGGACAATTTCGTCCCTACGGGACTTTGTCTTTGCAGATATCTGTGAACTACAGATATTATGCCCCTAACGGGGCTGTACTCTTTCAGATTATCATGGGTAGTCATACGACTATCTCAGACCAGTTTAATAATATATCAGCGTATAAAATTTAGTCATCAATATTATTGTTCGTAGCCCCGCCGTAAATGGCGGGGCTTTTTAAATTGGAACATAGCCGGACGCCGTCTACGACGTTCTCCGGCCACTATTGTTTGAAGATGATCTCTCTAATACAAATATCCCAGTCCGATATAGAGTCCGCTGGTGCCGTCCTGTTCATCCGCCGCCATTCCGTAGTCCACGGCAATGATGAAGTTTTCATTGAGGGCAATCCGGAATCCGCCGCCATAGGACAGATGCAAGGAATCACTTTTTGAACCGGAGGGCAAACTATTAAGATAAGTGTCGTTTCCATATTGACTCAGGGTTTGCCCCCCATCGACGAAGGCATTCAGGGCCAGGTATAGATTCTGACCAAATACCACTGTCCGGAAGAACTTCCAGCGCAGCTCGGTATTAAAGAGAACCACGGAATTTCCTACTACGCGGTTTTTTAAGATACCCCGAAAGGTTTTCGATCCGCCAAAACCTTCCTGAGTCTGATATGAACTTTGATAATACGGAAGCATGAAGAACGGAATATCACCGGCAATGACCGATTGATATCCCACCCGATAAGCAAAAGACAAATTTCGGGGAATCAGGGTGAAATACTGACGATGGGTCAGGGTTAGTTCCGTATAATTGAAATCACTGCCTAAAAATGACGGCGACACGAGTATCAGGACTTCGGTCCACATCCCATGCATGGGATTGGCCTCGTTATCCCGCGTATCATAGACGGCGCCCAGTTTCAGGTAATTGACTTTTCCACCGTCGGCTTCATCAGCGGAAATAAATCCTTGATCCTCATAATAATTAAACAAACCCATGGAGTCCGGATCGGAGTAGACGGGAAGTTTATCGGCGTCCGCCTGTCCATCATTCAGCGTGGCGATATCAACGGGACCGATATCGTTATTTAAAAAACCCAACCCAAGGATTCCCCTGAGATTGGGATTCAATACCTGTTTTTGAAAATCCATCGTTAGTTTGAACTGATTTCGCATGTGGCGGTAATAGACGCGCGTCCGATAGTCGGGGTCCTGATCGTCCTCATATTCAGGATGATAAACGGATTCATACCCGTTAAAGCCATAGAAAGGAAGACTCTGTTCCGTCAGGTAACTCAGCTCACCGGTGACCCGGATCCCTTTTGGTAATAAATATTTGGAGTCAAAAAACAACTTATTGATTCCCGATCCCTTGGTCGTACGGGACCATTCCATATACACGGAATATTTATAATCCGGATACATGGAACCATCGCCATAATTGAATGGATTCAGGATAATCCCGTATAAAAATCCCGTATCCGAATTATAGGCAATCGCCGGAACGCCGCCCCAGGACCATCCCGTTACCGGTTCACTTTCATCCGCCAGAATTGCCGTAACCATCACCAGACCAAGAATGATCGGAATTGTCATTTTTCGCATCAAGCCCTCCCTCATGTTTCGCTGGAAAATCTTTTCTACATAAATCACGGTTAAATTAGGAAATAATTTGCAAATGTTGAGTAAATAATTTTCCTCGCAATTTTTCTCAGTTAGGGTAAAATTGAATCATTCGATTCCATTTTTTTTCATTCAGGAGGACACTATGACCAGCGAAAAACGCGGAATTTGGGGATGGGCAATGTATGATTGGGCGAATTCAGCATTTGCCACCACCGTCATGGCCGGATTCTTTCCCATCTTTTTTAAAAACTACTGGAGTAAGGGCACCGATGTAAATATGAGTACGGCTCAGTTGGGTTTTGCCAATTCGCTGGCCAGCCTATTCGTGGCCATCATGGCGCCGATTGTCGGGGCCATCGCCGACAAGGGTTCTTACAAGAAAAAATTGTTAATCTTTTTTGCCTATCTCGGCGTCCTCATGACAGCAGCTCTCTTCCTGGTTGAGGAAGGCAACTGGGTAATGGCCGTTGTTGTATATGCCGTGGGAATCATCGGGTTTTCCGGAGCCAATACATTTTATGACTCGCTGCTGCCTACCGTGGCCAGTGAAGATAAAATTGATCAGGTATCCGGTTTGGGTTTTGGAATGGGATACCTGGGCGGTGGTCTCCTGTTCCTGTTGAATGTCGTCATGACATTGAATCCGGACTGGTTCGGTCTCGCCGATGCCGGCGAAGCGGTTCGCTGGTCCTTCCTCAGCGTGGCCGTCTGGTGGGGCGGGTTTACGATCTTTACGATTGTCTGGGTGGAAGAGGCAGAACCGGAGGAAGCCATTGGTGTAATGCAGTGTATCAAGGAAGGTTTTGGTCAGTATCTTGATACGTTTCGAAAGATAAAACATTTACAAACCGTATTTCTTTTTCTGGGAGCCTACTGGTTTTATATCGACGGCGTGGATACCATCATTCGCATGGCCATCGATTACGGCATGTCCATCGGCTTCAATTCCAACGACTTGATCGTTGCCTTGCTGATCACTCAGTTCGTGGGTTTCCCGGCGGCAATTATTTACAGTAAACTGGGTAATCGCTGGGGTGTACGCCGGGCAATCTTCCTGGGAATCTTTATTTATTTACTGGTTACCATTTGGGGCGTCATGATGACCAAAAAGATGGAATTTTATGTTCTGGCCATTGTTATCGGTATGGTTCAGGGAGGTATTCAAGCCCTCAGTCGCTCCTATTATTCGCGATTAATACCGAAAAACCAGGCCGGCGAATTCTACGGATTCTTTAATATGCTGGGGAAATTCGCCGTCATCATCGGACCGGTGTTGATTGGTACCGTAGGACTGGTAGTCAAGGGAACACTGACACCGCTGGCTTCCACCCCGGAACAATTCGAGGCCGTCAGTCAGATTGCCTCCCGCTGGGGCATCGGGTCGGTGGCCCTGCTCTTTATTCTGGGTGGAATTTTATTCTATTTCGTGGATGAAGAAAAAGGGAAGGCAGAGTTAGCCAACCTGAATTAATCCAATTTCGGTATTAATGACAATGTAAACAGTTCCCGCCGATGGGCGGGAACTGTTTACATTAAGATCGGGACCAATCAACCCAAAAACAGGTCCGGAAGATCATTATTTGTCCATTGATCAATTCTATCCACTAAGGTAACTTTAAATAACTTCAATTCGGGGTTACTATGAAATATCCACAGACATTACCGATCATAATTCTTCTGCTTTTCTATATGTGTAGCCTGTACGCCAAAGAAAATCCCAATACGAATCGAATCCAATCCATTTTAATCAATGACCGGGGTCAGTTTAACGGAAATCGCATTGCCAGTGACCTGGAGAACAACGGCATGATTGTCAGTCAGCGAATTACCGGTCATTCCGGACTGGAATGGCCGAAGGGAAATCATACCTACGCCGTGTTTGCCTCCGGGTTATGGATGGCAGGAAGGGTCAACGGTGAAATCCGCACCGCCTGTACGGAATACGGACCCGAACGCGTCCCGGGTGCCTGGGGCAGTGATCCGGAAGACCCCGGGAATAAACTGTATATTGTGGATCGGAGTGATCTAACCGATCCCCTGCAGAATAATGATTTTCAATACTGGCCGGTGGACCAGGGTGCGCCCTGGGTGGATGAAGATAAAGACGGTATTTACACGCCCCTCCCTGACGGCTCCGATCACCCGCAATTCCTGGGCGATCAGGTGATCTGGTATGTGAGTAATGACGGGGATTCAACCGCTCACCGTGTTTTTCAAACGGTTCCTTTGGGTATCGAAGTGCAAACGACTATTTTCGGGATGAACCGGAAAAACTTTATGGGTGATATCATGTTCGTCAGGGAGTTAATTATTAACAAATCCGACCATTCCATAGATAATGCCTATGTCGGCATCTGGGTCGATCCTGATCTTGGCGATGCCGGAGATGATTTTGTTGGTTGTGACACAACCCTGGGAATGGGAATTTGCTATAATGATGGCCCCGATCAGGATTTCGCCGGATATTCCGGTGGTACGCCCGCCCTGGGCTATGACTTTTTCCAGGGTCCCCTGGTACCCGCTCCCGGCGATACTGCTTTTGCCTTCGGCCGATCCATACCCGGATACAAAAACAGAAAAATGACCGCTTTTATGAAATTCATTGGCACCAGTGACCCTACATGGTCTGATCCAAATACGCCCGGCGATGTCTATAACCGTATGCGCGGTTTAAAAATTGATGGTACCCCTTTTCCGTTGAATATATCCGGTGGCAGTCCTTATGTCCATCCCGGCGATCCTACCCTGGATACGGGTCCCGGTGATACGGAATACGTGGATAGCGATATCCATTCCTCTGGAGATCGTCGGTTTCTGATGTCTTCCGGTCCTTTCACCATGGCCCCGGGAGATAGCCAGGAAGTGGTTTATGGTATTTTTTTGGTGGCAGACGGAGATCCGTTAAACTCGTATCTGAAGCTTAAAGAAGTGGATCAGGTCGCCCAGCGTTATTACGATTCACGGTTTAAAACCGCCGCCAATCCACCGGCGCCGATCGCTGAAGCCACCCCGTATGCTGATGAAATCATCCTCAGTTGGGATCGTGGAGCAGAAGATTACCACCAACCGGACCCGATAGATCTGCTCCCGGTTCCGGTCGCTTATGACACTACCTGGTCAACTATTATTCTGGATAGTATTTCGGTAGCTTATGACACCGTCATTGTTAATCCGGGAGACACTACGGTAATCACGACGATAGACACGGTTTTTTATTATCAAGATATCATCGATGCGATTGATACAACCTTCCAAGGAGAACCAACGGCCTATTTTTTTGAAGGATACAATGTCTACCAGTTGGACGATCCCGTCAACCCCGGTCAGCGAATGAAAATTGCTACCTTCGATCGAATTAATGGAGTCACTCAAATATTGGATGATGTATTTGATCCCCTTTGGGGCTTGTATGTTACGGTTCCGGTTCAGGATGGTACCGATTCCGGTATTCAGCGATATATCCGGATTACAACGGATGCACTTATGAAAAGTGCACCTCTGCAAATGAACCGGGAATATTATTTTGGCGTCACGTCTTATGGCTATAACCGCTACGGATTTCCCAAAACACTGGAAAGTAGTTTACAGATTCTGAGTATTCGTCCCCAGAGTTCACCCACATGGACATTCACCGATAGCAGCGCTCAATTCGGGGCCAATCTCTCCTGGACCCATACGGAAGGGATATCGGACGGAACGCTGGAATTGACCGTGGTCAATCCCCGTAAATTAACCGGCGATGAGTATGCGGTTTATTTTTCCACACAGTATTATTATCGGGATGCAGACGGTGTTTGGAAATTCACCAATTACCCGGATTCAATTGGAAAAATCGTTTCAGGAAAAATTGCCGATTGTTCCGGATCTTCAATTACCGCTGCGGCGATTGTTTCCGCAAATGTCGGTACGGTTGATCTTACCTTCACTTTTGATATGGACTGCGGGTCCAACTGGGTGGATGGTATTATGATTGATCTTCCTGATAATTTGACCATCAACAGTTGGGATCAGGTTGGGGATTGTAATTATCCTCAATATGGTCAAAATTGTTCCAATATGGCCGGTATTTTAGATGCCACCACAAACACGATTTTCTGGGGTGATAGCTCCCGGTCTCAGATTGGTTCTATCGAAGGAGGAACGACATTTTCAGTAAATATTGATCCCCCGGCAGGTTATCCGTTCAGTATCGACTGGCAGGTTTGGGACGACGGGTATGACGGTACTATCATTGATGGAAGTGGAGTTACGACCGTTACCGAACTGGGATACGAGTTTAAATCCATTCTGGAATGGAACGTGAAAGATAACACTACTGGTGAAGTTCTTGCAGCACATCAAACCATGCAGAGCGGGTTCCTCCAGGATGCCATTGTAAACGGAGTATTTGTGGAAGGGACCAATGAATTAGGTGCCAGGGCCAATCCCATCGTGGATGGTGTTCAGGTTGCCGCAAATGGCGCACCACCTGATTTGAAATGGGTAGGTGTTACAGCCAATTCTACAGGAACGCTTGCGTCTCCGTTGGATGCTTTAGCCTACTGGTATTTCCCCAGTTACTTGATTGCGGATGGTGATTACACCGATCAGCAGCCCACGACCGGAGCTACATGGTTTCTGAATGTGGGTCCCATGTACGGCGTGGATGAAGATGCCTTTATGCATTCAGTATTCGCCTACACAGGTGGCTACGGTGTTACCGGGGGTTCGGGTATCCAATGGTTAGTCCCGGACGACTTTGAAATCCGGTTTACCGGCAACGGCAAAGCCTTAGATTACTGGGGCACAGGTACGGTAATCGATGTTCCCTTTGAATGGTGGAACGTAGGCGACCCCAATGATCCCGGCGATGATTTCCAGATGATCCCCTATCTTCTGGACGAAGATGGAAATGGCGAATGGAATCTCCAGTTTGGTAGTGAAGACGCAGACCATGGCTCATCAGGCGGACTGAATGATCCCTGGACGGACCGGGTTTATATCATGAGTCCCGTGGATGAAACCCCAGGCACGCAGGGTTATGACAATTTCATGGCCGGTGCGGCCTCCGGAAGTGCTGTACCTACTTGGTATGCACAGCCGGGAAGTAATGATCCCGGTGGTCCCATGGACGCCTGGCTGGCCTTTGCCCGTATCGTGTTCATGAACTGGAACGGTGGCGATGTCGTTGCGGCCACATCTCCGGCTGATTACAATGCTCAGTCGCCGGAAACAGGAACTATCTTCTATATTGCCATGACCAAACCCAACTGGGATGGCGATGTCTTTACTTACAGTACATCCGGTAAAACCGGTGAGACTGTCGCCTATTCACCTGTAAATATTAAGGTCTGGCCAAATCCCTATTTTGGATACAATCCGGAAGAGCGCAATCCAAATAATCGCCGGATGCAATTTACACATCTCCCGGAATCAGGAACCTGCACGATTCGGATCTTTGATCTGGCCGGAAACCCGGTCCGACGGATTGACCATAATGATGCCGGGAGCCAGTACGAAGTCTGGGATCTGCGAAACAATTACGGAAAATGGGTTGCCAGCGGAATGTATATTGCACTTGTTGAAACCGAATCCGGGTCATCCGTCCTTAAACTGGCGGTGATCAAATAAATTGTAAGTAAAAGCCCCGTTAACTATCGGGGCTTTTACTTAAAGCGCTTTGGTTAAAAACGTATTCATTCGTTTAACAAAGTCCGCCGGATTCTCCAGTTTCACCCCTTCCAGCATCAGCGCCTGATCCAGCAAAAGTCGGGCTGCATCATCGAACGATTTACTCTTCCGCATTGCTTTCAGCTTGACCACGATTTCGTGATTGGGATTGATTTCCAGAATTGGTTTCACGTCATTCATGGTCGTTTGTCCCATCGCTTTCAGGATACCCTGCATCTGTACGGTTGGATCTTCCGAATCGGCGACGATACAGGAGGGGGAATCGCTCAGGCGATGCGAAAGGCGCACATCCTTTACATCTTTGCCCAAAACCTTTTTCAATTTCTTCAGCAAAGATTCGTATTCCTTTTTATCCGGCGCCTGTTCATCGTCGCTTTTTAATTCGTCACCGGCGTCACTGCGATTGACCGGCTTCAACTCATAATCCTTATACTTCGGAATGGCGGGAAAAACCAGCTCATCGATTTCATCATCCAGCAAGAGGACTTCAATATCCTTCTTGCGATAGATTTCCAGTAAGGGAGAATTCCGAACAGCCTCTTCATTCTCTCCGGTGATATAATAAATCACCTTCTGACTGGAATCCATGCGATCCACATAATCAGCAAAGCTGGTATAACCGTCAATTTTAGTGGATTTGAAACGTAACAATTCCATGAGTTCATCCCGGCGGTCCAGGTCCTGATACACGCCCTCTTTCAGTGGCCGACCGAATTCTTTGTAGAATTCCAGATATTTTTTTTCATCCTTGGCCAGCGCCGCAAATTCGCCCAATATTTTCTTTACTGAATTATTCTTGATTTTAGCCAGAATACGGTTTTGCTGCAGAATTTCGCGGCTAACGTTAAGCGGCAGGTCCTCCGAATCCACGATACCGCGAATGAATCGCAGATAAGTGGGAAGCAAGTCCTTATCATCATCGGTGATAAAGACACGTTTTACATACAGTTTTACACCTGGTTTATAATCGGCATAGTATAAATCCACAGGTGCTTTTTTGGGAACATAGAACAATGTCGTATAATCCAGGGTTCCTTCTGCCTGGGTATGGATATACAGTTGTGGATCATCGTAATCGTAGGCAATCGTTTTGTAAAATTCAACGTAATCCTTCTTCTTCAATTCGCTTTTCGGTCGTTTCCAGAAAGCCGTGGCGGAATTGATCTGATCCACCTTTTCCTTGGTTGATTTTACCTTTCCATCCTTATCATAGTCTTTTTCCTGATAGGTGAGAAAAATCGGGAAGGAAATATGATTGGAATATTTCTTTACGATCTCCTCGATCTTCCAGCGGCTGGCGAATTCTTTCCCTTCTTCATTCAAATGGAGCGTAACCGTGGTTCCATTTTCTTTGCGAACGGATTTTTCGATTTCGAAACCATTCACACCGTCACTTTTCCAGAGCCAGGCTTGATCTTCACCGGCCTTCCGGGTAATAACTTCCACCGTATCCGCCGCCATATAACTGGCATAAAATCCCACCCCGAACTGGCCGATCATGCTGGAGTCTTTTTTTGCATCACCGGTCATTTTTTCCAGAAATTTCCGCGTCCCGGAGCGGGCGATAGTTCCCAGATTGTCAATCAGGTCCTGTTCATTCATCCCGATACCATTGTCGGAGACGGTTAACGTAGGTGTATTGTCCTCAGTATAGGTAACATCAATACGAGGGACAAATTTCTTTTCCTTAAATTCATCTTCCGTTAAGGATAGATACTTCATTTTATCCAGTGCATCCGATGCGTTGGATATCAATTCTCTTAAAAATATTTCCTT
>JAADFQ010000174.1 GCA_013152835.1 FCB group bacterium | reverse complement strand
TCACTTCGTTCCTCGCAATGACAATCTCAAAAGGAAAAAATAAAAGTAGGTGTGTCATCGCGAACGGAGTGAAGCGATCTCATTGTTGAACCGGAGACAGGTTCATTAAATAATTACTCATCACTCATTCCAAAGGCTGGAGTTATAGTCATAAAAATACGTCATTTGCCGAATTGAGCCTCAATTCTCCTGTTCTTTACATTATTTATAGTGGAATCGGGGGCAGAACATGAGAAATATGATGAATCGCCAGGTGAACTACTTGGTTCTTGGTCTAACTGTCGGAAAGCGATATAGGAATAAGTGATTCCCAATTTAGGACAAACTTCATTCAACGAATTAATCCACGAGGAGCAGAAGATGAAAATAATGAATAAAACCGGGTTTGCGATATTTCTATTCATTTCGCTTACGATGGTTTTTGGACAAGAAAAACCGGTTATAGCCCTGATGGGATTCGTCAACCAGGCACCGGTTATTTCTTCGCTTACGGAGAAGTCAGCCAGCGGTGAATTCACGGAACAACTGGCGGAGATAATACGGAAACAGGGGGATGTTACCGTGAGGACGCCTAAGGATATGAAGGCAATCAATACGTTGAACGAATTAATTCAACTGGGTGCCGTGGATGAATCCAATCCCTTGCTGAAATTAATCACTCTTCCCCGGGACAAATTCGGGACCATTCTGGCGGAAGGAGCCGATTATTTAGCATTCGGGGCCTGGTCCACAACGAAAAATATGATTTTTCAACAAGCCAGTATAAAACTTGATATTAATCTGGTGAATGTGGAAACCCGGGAAATTATTACGGTTAGTGAGGCCGTTCCCTCCGGAAATCTTTTACCCAACGCATCTCCGGCCCCCAAGGGACTGGCGAATATTGATGATCTTATGAATCAAATCGGTAAAGAACTGAACACGGTTCTGTTTTTGCCCGGTGATGAACGGGAAATGCGGTACAATATCCGGCAGATCAACACCGAATTGGCCGCCCGGCAAAGCGGGAAGAAATTCATCATGTTTGTGGCCGGATTTTACGGGCCGATTTTTCTCCTGATGGACTATGCCGGATTCACATTTGCCGAACTTCTGGTATTGGACAGCGCTCCGTTTCTGGTTTATCTGGGATTACGCGATATTTACTATGGAAAAGAGGCTGCCGTCCGAATGAAACGGTTAAAGAAGATTTATAAAACGAAATTTAACCGGGATTTATAGGAGGCGATCATGAGAACCATCAACAAATACATCCTATTGTCCATTATCTTCTCCATGACTCTATATGCTCAGGATGAAGTAAATCAGGTACAGCAAACAGAGAAAGCCCGCCTGGAATTAGGCCAGACGCAAAAGATGGAAGGTGAAGTCGTTCTGGGAGTAGGAGAGACCGGCCTTCGTTTTGAGGAGCCCACCGGAGTGTATAAGAAAGTGGTCGATCTTTGGGCTAAAGCCGGTATCGATTTCAAGGAGCAATTTGAGACGTATCAATTCCCGGAAGAACGGCGACAGGAAATATCCGATGCTTTTCGTGCTTTTCTTTCCAATTCACCGGTATTCTTCGTGGCAGAGATGGATAAAGAGCGATTGAAAAGCATTGGCGATGAATTTACTCTCGTGGAATTGGGAGGAGCGGAATTTACGCAGGCGAAACAGGCGGGGAAATGGGCCGGAATTGATTATCTGGTAAAAATCGATGCTGTTCAAAGCAGTGAGGGCGGCCGGTTGGTTGAAGCGAAAATGATCAATCTGGATACCCGGGAAGAATACACGGCGGTTACCGCTCAAATCGGTGAGATCGTTAATAATGTGGATATTGCCCGTCGGCTGGCGCATAATCTGGAGGACGTTTATCTGGCAAAATCTGAAGAACAGCGTCTGCTGATCCAGAAGATACAGAGAGCGGAAACCAATGCCATGTCGGTGAGCAAGGATACGCAACTGATGATTAAAGTGGCCATGGTCGGCTATTCAACCAGTGCGGTGGTAGGGATCATGAAGGGTGGCTTCTCCGGTTGGTTGTTCGGTCCGATTATTAGTGTTCCCATAGTATATTTTGCCGGTGTAAAAGGAATGGCCATGGTGAAAAAGGCCTATAATGATGCGCTGGATCAATATGATACACTCATTAATGAATACAATTCCAAATACGGTGAAAAATACATTGATTACTACCGTTAAAGCACGGATTCGTAAGGTGTTGCCGGTCCTGGTATTCATACCGGGACTGGCCTTTTCCCAGTTGATCGTTGAAGGTCACGGTACAACCCGCGATATGGCACTGTCGGATGCCAAACGAAACGCCGTTGAACAGGGCGTGGGCGTGATCGTGGCGAGTCAGACCAAAGTCACCCAGTCCACACTGGAAGATGTCATTCTGAGCAAAGCCAACGGTTTTGTGAAAAACTATCAGGAATTGTCCGCCGCTCAGGCATCCGACGGACTGTGGACGGTGAAAATATCAGCGGAAGTGACGGATATTCTGGATGAGCTTGTTCAGGATCAGATCGCTCTGGATTTATTGCTGTCCTGGGTCAAGCATCCCCGATTTATGGTCATGATCGATGAACAGAATGTGGATGATCCCAATACGACCATCGCCGAAACCGAAATCGGTAGAATCATGGGAGGGAAGGGGTTTGATATTTACAGTCCGACCCAAACCAAGGCATTGAAAGAACGGAATGTGAATCTGGCTCAACTGCAGGATGATCCGGCAGCAGCGGTTGCTTTGGCCAACGAATTTGGCGCCGAATACCTCGTGATGGGTAATGCCCGATCCATCGCCCTCACCAATCCGCTTCTGGGATCGCGCTTTTCAGGACAGGGAAATATCACCGCACAGGTGATTCGGGCCGATAACGCTCAAATCCTGGCTCAGGAGACTTTTCATGGAAAAGCGACCCATGTGGATCCCATTACCGCCGGAATGTATGCCCTGAAAGACGCGGGGGAACAATTAAGCAACTATCTGGTCGCCGAAACGGTACGACGGTGGAGCCTGGAGCAATCCAATGCCCGAACGATAACGCTCAGAATTAACGGGGTGGCTTACCGGGACAAACGACTGATCATCAACTACCTGAAAAATGAGGTGGAAGGCGTTCAAGCGGTCGATCAGCGTAGTTTTGCCGCTGGTCTGCTAACGGTCGCTCTGCAATACGGCGGCTCAAACGAAGATCTGGGCGGAGTTCTGGATGGACATGCCCTCGGGGATTTTACACTGTACATTTCGGGGGAAACACCGAACGGATTTGATCTGACGGTGGAAAAATAATTGTGTTCTGCACAACCGGGAAATTCCGTTGAATTTTGTACAACCGTTATCAATAATAAAAGGGAGAATAACATGCGAAAGTTACTGTGTTTGACACTCATTCCAATGATGCTCATGGGGCAAAAAACGATCGGCCCCCTAACCTTCATCGACAGCAAATCCGCCTGGAATTTGACCGGCGATCTTGGTCTGGGCGGGACGGGAGGGACCGGATTCGGTCTCACCGCAGAACTACCGCCCTATGGAGACCTGGCATTCCTGAAATTCCTGCCCGGATTCGGAATGAAACTCAGTCTGGGTAAAACCGATGGATTTTATATTCAAAACGCCTTATGTGTTCGGGCAAAATATAATGACAAACTAATTGCTTACGGAGGCGCCGGTGTCGGAGTCTATCTGAATACGGATGATACATTAAATTCCGGGACCTATATTCCCATTATCGTCGGAGCGGATTTCTTTTTTAGCGAAAAAA
>JAADFQ010000173.1 GCA_013152835.1 FCB group bacterium | reverse complement strand
TGGAGCGGGAAACGGACGGCCGCGGATTTATCGATGAACACACCTATGCCGATCTGGGACCGGTTCGTACCGGTCTTTCCCGTCCCCGGCTTACCCCCACCGGACTGTATTCCCTGTTGGAAGTAACCAATCGTTTGCCGGAAACAACACTGCTGAATATCGAAATAAAATCCTGGCAGGGACTGGATTTGAAAACCGGAATCCTGGTGGCAAGAATGCTGAAAAAAGGTCAAATTCGTCAGCCGGTGATCGTGTCCAGTTTTAATCCGCTCGTGATTGCCGCCGTGAAGTGGGTAGATGCGACGATTGCCACTGGCCTCATCCTGGAGACGATGGACTGGTTCTGGACGGTTAACTGGTTTCATCCCGATGCGCTTCATCCCACGGCTGAATTGGTGGACCGGAATCTGATTAGGTATGCCCGGGATCGAAACCTGAAGGTGAATGTCTGGACGGTAAATACCCGTCCGGCCATTGAATATCTGTTGGCAATGGGCGTGGATGGAATTATCACCGATTATCCCGAGCTGTGTCCTCAGACCCCATGAACGTTATGGTCCGCCGGGTAAACCTTAACCAGGTACGCCCCTTGCGGCATCGGGTGCTGCGACCCGGGCGATCCTATGATACGACGCTGTGGGATCGTGATACGGATGACGACACGGCGCATTTTGCCGCGTTTTCAGATTCGGAAATCGTGGCAGTGGGAACCGTGTTTCCGGAAGCCTACCGGGAAGTGGAAAAAGCCGCCCGGCTGCGGGGCATGGCTACCGCGCCGGAATATCAAGGCAAGGGTTATGGGTTTTGCATTCTGGATGCTATTGTTGACCATGCCAGGGAAAAACTCAAGGCGAAAATACTCTGGTGTAATGCCCGGGAAATTGCCTTTGGCTTTTATGAGCGCTACGGATTCAGGCTGGTTGGAGACCCGTTCGAATTGCCTTTGGTCGGATGGCATAAAGTCGGCGTACTGGAACTGTAACCAGGTCCACCTGAACGGTATCAAAACATATTCATTTTCTTGGGCGTAATAACATTTGCTGAAGTGCGTTTCCCGCCGATACTTCAGAATGCGGAACGGGCGACACGCAGACAGGGTCTTCCATTTGGACAGACTGGGCGAATAACCAGCGAACCTGAAAAATTCGTGTTAGTGAAGCAAGAATCGGGGTAACTTATTTCTCTTGATTCAAGGACAAATCACGAAGGAAAAACCATGAAAAACATCTCTTCATTTATATGGGCCGGCCTTCTATTTATTTCGGCCTGTACAGTAAAGGATAAAGGACTTATGAATACAGTAGATACAACCGGACCGGCAAAAGATGCCTTTGAATTTGTGAAATCATCCGGAGGGATTGATGAATATCGATTAAAATCCAATGATCTTTCCGTTTTATTAATGGAAGATCATTCCGCTCCGGTCGTTACCTTTATGGTCACCTACCACGTGGGATCGCGCAACGAAGCCGTTGGCTATACCGGCTCCACTCATATTCTGGAACACATGATGTTCAAAGGTTCGACCAATTTCAACAAAGAAAATGGCAAACCCATCTGGACCGTTTTGCAGGATGTAGGCGCCCAGATCAATGCCACGACCTGGATGGACCGGACGAATTATTTTGAGCTGCTTCCCAGTGAACACCTGGAGCGGGCCGTGGCCATCGAAGCCGACCGGATGCGGAACGCATTTATTAGGGACGAGGATCGTCAACCGGAAATGACCGTCGTACGGAATGAATTCGAACGGGGAGAAAACAGTCCCTATCAGGCGCTGGATAAACTGATCTGGTCCACCGCTTATCAGGCGCATCCGTATCATCATTCCACGATTGGCTGGCGTTCCGATATCGAAAATGTTCCCACGGAACGGCTGAAACAATTCTATGACACCTTTTATTGGCCCAATAATGCCACCGTAACTATCATCGGTGATTTTCAAAAAGATGACGCTTTCGAATTGATCCGGAAATATTTCGGGCAATATCCCCGCAGCCCCAAGGAAATACCGGTTATGTACACCACCGAACCCAAGCAGGAAGGACCGCGCCGGGTAATCATCAGGCGGACCGGTGAAGCGGGAATCATTGGTATTGCCCATAAAGTCCCCGAGGGAACCAGTGAAGATATGTACGCCCTGCAGGTTCTGTCGCGGATTCTGAACGGCGGGAAATCCAGCCGGTTTTACCGTAAAATCGTGGACAAGGGATTGGCCACCAGCGTCTATGTAGACGATCATCCGTTTCATGATAATGGTCTCTACATAACCTACGTTTTTCTGACCCCCGGCACCGAGGCCGAAACAGTGGAAAAAATCGTTCTGGATGAATATGCCAATATTCAGGAAAATGGTGTAACCGAAGATGAAGTGGCCAAGGCTGTCGCCCAGATTCGTGCCGATGAAGCTTTCAGCCGGGATGGAAGTTATTCCATCGCCTCCAGTTTAAACGAAGCCATTGCTGCCGGAGACTGGACCTATTACACGACCTTTCTGGAGCGCATCAAAAGTGTCACTCCTGATGATATTCAACGGGTTGCGAAAACCTATCTTATCGAAGATCAGAGCACAACGGGTATATTTGTTCCGGAATCAAACGGTGGCGGAGATATGAGCACTACCGGAGCACAGGGTTTCAGCGCCCACCAACCCCTGAATTGGAGACCGTCCGGTTTGACGCCGCCCTTGTCCGGTGGAGGCGGGGCCAATCTGGCTTCCCAGATTACGGAAACCACGCCGCTGGATGGATTACGTTTGTTCACCATGAATTCCGGCGTGAAGGATGTGGTTACCATTAAGGGCAGTTTTCTCGGTGGCGATGAATACAGTCCCGATGATAGTCCCATGCTGGCCGATGTAACCGCTTCCATGCTGGACCAGGGAACTAAAAATAAAACCAAATTTGAAATTAGCGAACAACTGGAATCGGTTGGCGCCGAGCTCAGTTTCGGAAGCGGAGCGTACCGGGTCAACTTCAACGCCCGCTGTTTAAAAGAAGATGTTCCCCTGGTGCTCACCCTGCTGGCTGAGCAGCTCCGGGAACCGGCCTTCAATGAAGCTGATCTGGCCTCCGTGAAAAAACGAACGATCGGCTCTCTTCGCCGGGCAAAGGAAAGCACCCGCAACCAGGCCTCCACCGCCTTTTCTCAAATACTCTATCCCGAAGGGCATCCGAACTACAAACTGAGCACTGATGATGCCATTGCGGATGTCGAAAAAATCACCGCCGAAGACATTCGCGCCTTTCACCAGGCAAATTACGGCTTGGGAAGCATGATCATCACGGCTGTGGGCGATGTGGATGCAGCTGAATTTTCCACGGAAGTTGCTCGTGTATTCAAGGGTTGGAAAACGTCACCCTTAACACTTCGGAAGGATACGCATGAAGCCAATCCCCGGCAGGCCAAAGAAACCTACGTAACGATTAAAGATAAAACGTCGGTGGATATGTATC
>JAADFQ010000172.1 GCA_013152835.1 FCB group bacterium | reverse complement strand
CGGGGGTGTGAATATTGCTGAAGTCCATGACCGGATGGAGCGACGGTTTCAGCAACAAACCCTGGATGTTTTTACTGGCCACGTTTCCGTTATGGCAAACGAGACAGTTGTCTTCCTCCGCGCTGGATTTCAGCAGCCAGTATTGGCTGAATCCCCCGTGAGGAGTATGACAGTTATTGCAGGCATTCTCGCTGACCGAATTCCAATCGGTATAAGGCCAGGGATCCGGGGGTGTGCCGTTCCAAGTTGCATTGGAAGTGTTGTGTGTGCAGGAAGCCCAGTTGGTTTGATCATGGCACCGCAAACAAATGCCGCCGTTTATGGGGTCGGTCACTAGAAATTTACCATAGGTGTCATCGTGGGCGTTATGACAAGATGAGCACTCCAGGTTACGCGTAGTTGTTGGATGGGTAGTATGACAGCCGGAACAAGTGTACCCGGTAGGATGTGAATCAATGTTCAGGGGATGGTCGTCACCCAAGTTATCGGAAAGATTACTCCGGTAATCGGGTGGAATTTTATCCTTGCCGACTGGAAAGGAAATGGGATCTGTCCGGTTCAGCACCAGACCGAGCGCGACGGTACCATCATGACAACTGAGACAAAGGCGGGAGGAAGTCCCTGGTTGTTGGGTATTGGTTTCCATGGACGGACTACCATATAGAGTATAGGTGGTGGGACTGTCATTGCGGTTCCAAAGCGGAGCCTGGGCGTTACCGGCATGACTGGCGTGGCAGAAGACACACACTTCGGTTTCGGAGGTAGCTTTTAAATCTCCGGAACCGGCGACTGACAAGTTGTGCTTGGTATACACAATTGAGGTTTGACCCCGGCCGGGATTTGTAACGATAAGGATGATTATGGTTAAGTAGATGAATTTATTCATAGCTTACGGAAAATTTGGATTCTGCGGTTCATGGTGTCGGAAACGAAAATCAGGTTGCCGTCGATGGCAATATCCGTGGGCATCATGAGTTGCCCCGGTTGATGACCGGTATTCCCGAAATGCAGGAGAAATTGACCCTTGGAATTGAAGATCTGGACATTATCAAAACTGTTATCGATGACGTATACGTTTTGGTCATCATCAATGGCAATCCCTTTGGGACGGTTAAATTGTCCTGACATTACGCCCTGGGAACCGATGGATTGCGCCCAGTTCCCCCGTCGGGAATATTTTTGGACACGGAAATTCATGGTGTCGGAAATATATACGGAACCATCGGGAGAAGTAGCGATGAAGGTGGGAAAGTTGAGTTCCCCGGAGTCTGTCCCCCGCCTGCCGAATTGGAAAAGTACATCCCCGCCCCGATCAATGCAAACGACGTGATGCTGTGGTGTGTCGGTAATATACAAATAAGAATCCTGATAGCTGATGCTGGTTGGTCGCCGGATAATTCCTTTCAAAGAAATAGAATGACGAAAAGCACCTTCGAAGCTGAACACTTGGACCGTTTGTGTAACCGGGCAAAGAACGTATATTTCCCGTTCCCCGATGGCCACATCAATGGGCGCCGGGATGCCCGGCTCATTCTTCGGCTCCAGGAAAAAGTATTTTTTTTGTCGACGATTGAAGATGTGCACACCGCCGGCTCCCGGATCGGCAACGGCCAGGTAACCCCGTTCGGCGTCAAGGCCCATGGGCCGGACAATGTCTCTCATCTCCGATTGCTGGAACATCTCCCGTAGCCGTTTCCAGAAACCGGGTTTTTCGGTAAAAGTAAGCGCGTCCGTTAAAACCTCTTCCAGGGCAATGCGTGCCTCCGCCGGGGGACGAGGCCAGACCACCTGGGTTTGGCCCGGAACCGGAGCGGATAACCCGCATAAGATCAATAATAGTATTATGGATTTAAAATGATTGCGATATTGCATTTTTTATTTGTTTCTTTTTCGGTGAAAAAGATGTTGGTTGCATATTGGTAATTAATATCCACAATGATACTGCGTGTGCTGTATTTCAGAGTCACCCGAAATTTTCGTTCATTAAGATCGTTTAATTGACCTTTGACACGACGCTGTCCGAAAGAGATACCCAGGCGCAAGGAGCGAGCGAGTCTCCGGAAATATTCAACGTTGAAATTGTTGTACTTTTGATGGTCGTCACGTAACGGCAGGATCTGTTGCCCGACCTGGGTACGCAGCATGAGATATTGGCTGACATAAGATCCTATGATGCCATTAACGGAAAAAGAGGTCTTGGTATAAGGGGTAATTTTTGACGTCGATGTCTCATGGCTGAATTCGAATTTGAGGGGTGAATACTCGGCCTTTGCATACCAGTTCTTTACCTCCCTTGGGTCCTGTCGGCTCCATGTCGTCTGGATCATTTCCGGATAGTAGGCGGTGAAGCCCTTGTACCCGATTTCCATTCCCCAGAAATCGTGAACCTGGTAGGACAAACCATAGGTTCTGAAAGTATACCGTATTTCCTGGGAGGGACTGCCTTTAAAAAGGTAAAGAACAATTACGTCGGCCGAGTCGGGAATGGCGCTCCCCGGAAGACGCTGAATTTCCGCGGAGGTCCCGTATGGTAACACCTGGTAATCCAAATCCGGAACATAAGTGATTGTCCGGTCCAAACTTATGACCTCTACGCTTTCGAGAATAATGTCATTTTGAGGGATAAGCACCGGCAACAGTTGATCAAACATAACCACCCACTCTCCCCGCTGTTGGAATCCCTCTGCGCTGTAAATATTCTCCCAGCGCGGTTGTAATTTGTAATTGGCGTTCAGTTGACCTTTGGGCAGGCGTTTTGTGTATTTCCAACCCAAATCAGGGCGCCATTCGGTTTTGTCAAACCCCTTCTCCAGGTAGCGATTGTACCGGATCTGTAATGTGGTTTCCAGGCTTAAATACAACTGGTGGTCCAGTTCGGTGGCAACCTGGTGACTGTTAACGGCGCGTCCGTTGGTGTCGTAATAGCGGTACGAATAGTTAAATTTTGACTGTAGATTTTTCCGTAGCTCATAACCGGTGGCAGTTGTCCAGTTAATAGTGGTAATTGAATCACTCCCGGTAATACGGTTAGCAAAAACCGAAGATCTTATACCCTTAATTTTATCGGATTTGAAGGGTATTGTCAGCGAGGATTGGAGGGTTGTATTATTTTGGCGGATATCGTAAAGCCCCTTTTCCGTGCGCCGCAGGTTTAAGTGAGACAGCCGAAGATCTCCGAAGGTTTGATCGCGTTTCCCCCAACCACTGATATAATCAAAACGTTTTTCCGCAATGTATATGTATCGGGGGCCGTAGTATTCATCCCTGGTATCGGATGAAAAACCGAAATTGACGGGGAAATAGGGGTTTTGCCACCGGGTTTGGACTTGCCAGTTGTGCGTATAATTGTAACTGTCCTCAAAAAAGTTGTTGTTTAGCTGCCGGAATTTGGAATTTTTTCCGGTAGCTCATATTGATATTGTATGGTTTTTTCTGCAAAAACATTCCTTGGAACATCATGTCCCGAAAGAAGCCCTTATCTTTGGAATATGGATTTTTTTCACCAGACCAGACAATCTGGCTCTGATTAAACCCCAGACCGGCATCGATGGAAAAATTAAACAGGTTGGGGTGATAAATACTGCCGTCTCCGGTGAACTGCAATTCTTCGAAAAAGGCGCTGCGGATTGATTCGCCATTGTACACAGCCCCCTTAATCCGACGATCCTTCCACTGGAAATCCCCGGTAAAACGCCCGTTGTAATCGCGGAGTTGAAAAGACAATAACTTAGCCCCAACCATTTGAGCGGTTAAGTTATTTAGCTGAACAATTATTATCATCAGGACCAAAAATCGTTTCATGGTGATCGGTTGGAAGTGAGCAGGTAAAACCGGCTGCTGTCCGAATAATGGGGGGAGTGACAGGAGGTGCAGGGCGAATCGTCAGCGGATTTGTGTT
>JAADFQ010000171.1 GCA_013152835.1 FCB group bacterium | reverse complement strand
GCCTATATCAAGATGAATGAAGACGGCAGTTTTCACCTGAATGTGGGCGCCACCGACCTGGGGACCGGCTCCGACACGGCCCTGGCACAGATGGCAGCGGAAGTACTTCAGGTTCCCATGGAAAAAATCCTGATCTATTCTTCTGACACAGACATGACGCCCTTCGACACCGGGGCCTATGCATCCAGTACCACATTTATTTCCGGAGGTGCCGTGAAAAAGGCGGCAGAACAGGTAAAGCGCCAGATTCTGGACCAGGGAAAACGGTTGTTGGAATGTGACGACGTGTCGCTGGGATTTCAGGAAGTGCGGGGCAGCAATGGGCGCGTTCTGTCCTACGGCGAATTGTGCACCCGGTCGTTTTACACCGATCACCAGACCCAGATCCAGGCCGTGGCCTCCCACCTGAGTTACGATTCACCGCCGCCCTTCAACGCCACCTTCGCGATCGTGGACGTGGACACCCGCACCGGGTTTGTCACGGTACGGAAAATCGTTTCGGTCACGGACGCGGGACAGGTGATTAATCCCCAGATGGCGGAAGGCCAGGTGGAAGGGGCCATCCCCCAGTCGCTGGGCATGACTTTAACGGAATTCATGATCTTCGACGCCCGGGGCCGGGCACTTAACCGGGACTTCAAACACTACCATGTGTATAAGGCCAAGGATATGCCGGAAATCGTGACCCGGTTTATTCATTCCGACGAACCGGCGGGACCTTTCGGCGCCAAAGCGGTGGCGGAAATCCCCATCAACGGTCCGGCACCGGCGGTGTGCAACGCCATTTACAACGCCTGTGGAGTTCGCATCCGGGAACTGCCCGTGACGCCGGAAAAAATCCTGCGAGGGCTGGGGAAAATTCCTTAAAACAAGGTATAGATAAAGGGCGCCAGGGCCGACCCTTCCGCAAAGATGGCGATAAGGCCCAGCAGAAGCAGAACCAGGACGATGGGTCCCAGCCACCATTTCTTCCGAATTTTCAGAAAAGACCAGAATTCTTTCAAGATGGTGAATTTTGACATTAGAACATCCGTTTCATATCGGTTTTTGATTTCCGTTTGCGCCAGTATGTTTCTGCGCTCTCCTGTTTTCCGGAGCGCCGAAATCCTGTTTTGATCAGACCAATGGGGGTCACAATAAGATAAAAAGTCACGGTAAGAATCAACTGAAAAACCAGGTTGCCAACCAGGCGGCCCACCACCATCCAGGGCCAGTAAATCCACCGGATGACCTTGGGACACCAGGCGGAAAGCACTCCGATCCCAACGCCCGTCACCAACCAATACCATACGCCGGCCTGAACACCTTTCCAGGCTCCAAAGGCCAAAAGCAATAGGGCCAGGATGAATCCGAAGCGCCGTACGGTCGCCGGACGGGTATCGATATTAAGGTTTTTAATCCAATTCAAAATCATCCCTGTCCTTTGGAATCATCGCGGGAGATTGGTCCTGCTTTTTCACCTGGAAAGGTCCCAGAATCAGTACGTCCATTTCGGTGCGTAAAAAACACCGTATGGCTTCTTCCGGTGACCGCACAATCGGTTCACCGCGGACATTGAAGGATGTATTCACCACCACCGGACAGCCGGTAAGCGCTTTGAAGTTTCGGATGAGTTCATGAAACAATGGATTGGTCTTGCGGGAAACGGTCTGAATCCGGGCGGTATAATCCACGTGAGTCACGGCCGGGATTTGGGAACGTTCTACCGCCAGTTTTTCCAGTCCTTCCAGGGCCAGATCCGGAATGGGATGACGACGATGCATCGCCACATTGGCTACCAACAGCATGTACGGGCTGGGACGATCCAGGTCGAACCAGTCGGACACCTCCTCTTCCAGAACGGAGGGTGCAAAGGGACGAAACGATTCACGATATTTGATTTTCAGATTCATGGTTTTCTGCATATCAGGACGACGGGGATCCCCCAGAATGCTTCGGTTTCCCAGGGCCCGGGGTCCGTACTCCATGGCACCTTGAAACCAGCCCAAAACCTGTCCACTAGCCAGGACCTCCGCCCCGGCCTGGGTTGGATCTGGTACCCGGGTGTACACCAGTCCCTGATCCTTCAAAGCCGCTTCTATCTCGGATTCACTGAAACCCGATCCCAAATAACTGCCCTGCATGGTGTCCTTTCCTGACGCCGTTCGGGGATGATCCCATTCCTGGTGCCACACCGCCAGGGCGGCTCCCAGAGCGCCTCCGGCATCGCCCGCCGCCGGCTGAATCCAGATGTCGTCGAATATTCCTTCCCGGAGGAGTTTTCCGTTGGCCACGCAGTTCAGCGCCACACCGCCCGCTAGACATAAGGCTTTCTGTCCTGTTTCTTTCTCGATGTGACGTGCCGTGCGGATTACGATCTCTTCCGTCACCTCCTGGATGGACCGGGCCAGGTCCATGTGGCGTTGTTCCAGCCGGGATTCCGGTGCCCGGGGCGGTCCCTGAAACAGGTGGTGGAATTTCCGATTGGTCATGGTGAGACCCACGGGATAATTGAAATATTCCAGGTTCAACAGAAACGATCCATCCGATCGAATATCGATCAAATGGTCCCGGATGAGATCCACATACACCGGCTCCCCGTACGGCGCCAATCCCATGAGTTTGTATTCCCCGGAGTTCACCTTGAAGCCGCAATAATAGGTAAAGGCTGAGTACAAAAGGCCCAGGGAATGGGGAAACCGGAGTTCGGATTCCAGGGTAATCCGGTGGCCACTCCCCACGCCCCAACTGGTCGTGGTCCATTCGCCGACGCCGTCCATGGTCAGGATAGCCGCTTCCTGAAACGGCGAAGGATAAAAGGCACTGGCGGCATGGGAGTGATGGTGTTCCGGAAAGTAAAGCGGTCCGTCGTAGCCCAGTTCTTTCCGCAGCGTATCGCCGATCCACAATTTTTCCTTGAGCCATACGCCCATGGCCTGACGGAAACTCCGCAAACCTCGGGGGACATGGACAAGATAGGTCTCCAGGAGCCGTTCAAACTTCAGGAGCGGTTTATCATAAAAAGCAACGGCATCCAGATCGGAGATCGTCAGCCCGGTCTGTTGCAGACAGGCGGCAATGGCGCGGGAAGGAAAAGCAGCATCATGTTTTTTCCTGGTGAAGCGTTCTTCCTGCATGGCGGACGCAATGTTCCCGTCTACCACCACCGCGGCGGCGGAATCATGATAATAGGCGGAAATACCAAGAATGACGTTTTTGCTACTCAAATGCTTAGTTAGATGGAGTTAATTTGGCGCTCAATATACAGGATTTTCCCCATGAAAAGCTTTGTTCACACCATCCGATTTGTCGTCCTGAGTACACTTCTGGTCTGGCGTTGTGGCCCTCCACCGGTTGCCGTCACTTTCCAGGTTGTGGTACCACCGGAAACCGACACGGTCGTGGGGGTGACGCGCCGGAGCTGGGGGCCTGGGACCCTGCCCAGGCACCAATCCTGTCACCGGTAAATGATACATTGTTTACCGGAACGGTTCTCATAGATCGTCCCAGGGTCATCGAATACAAAATCACTCGGGAGAGCTGGTCACAGGAAGCCCTCACTGAAACCCGGCAAGTGCCACCCAATTCTGTGGCGCGTCTGAAAAGAGGATTGAATGAAATCAGGGTTCGCGTCCCGGCCTGGAAAGACGCGGTGACCGTCGCCCCTTCCTCATCGCCGCAGTCTATCACCGGCGACGTGCGCCTCCATCCCGAGTTTTATTCACCCCAGCTAAACAACCTCCGGACAATCCGG
>JAADFQ010000170.1 GCA_013152835.1 FCB group bacterium | reverse complement strand
ACGTGATGAGTAATAAGTAATTATTTAATTCATGCTACCGGTTGCCTGTCTCCGGATGATCCCACCCAAGTTATACGTTTATCCTGGGTCATTTCCATATCTTAGTCTTGATCCCACGGGATCTCCCGATCCTGTGAGACATACGGAATAACCAACAAGCAAGGTCAAGAAACTTTGCGGTATAGATACTTCGTATTATTTGGATGCGGATACTGAAAATTATAGGCCCTGTCTATTGGCCATGGATGGAGCCCTTGCCCGCGCACCAGCAGTTATACCCGGGATAAGCCCGCACCGGTTTTCATCAAAACAACCCCCGGGAAATCAACGTGAAAAAGACTAAATTTATTGTCATTATGCAATCAGATTATGTCCACTAGTCCTCAGCCACCGGCCATCGAAATCCGGGGATTGACCAAATCCTATGGCGATACGGTAGCCCTCCGTGGTGTGGACCTTACACTTCAGGAGGGTCAGTTTTACGGACTGTTGGGACCCAACGGCGCCGGGAAATCCACAACGATCAATATCCTTACGGGGCTGGTTCGCCGGGAAGGGGGCACTTCCACCGTATTCGGTCGGGACACGGAAAAAGATTTTCGGTTTACCAGGGCTCAAATCGGAATTGCTGCCCAGGAACTTTCCGTAGACTGGTTTTTCCCATTGGAACGGCTCCTGCGTTTCCAGGCCGGGTATTACGGTATTCCGTATGCTCAGGCCCGTCCCCGTATTGAAATGCTGCTGAAAAAATTAGGTCTCTGGGGTAAACGAACGGAAAAACTCCGGAATCTTTCCGGTGGAATGAAACGCCGGTTTCAATTGGCAAAAGCTTTGGTTCATGATCCCAAAATTATTATCCTGGATGAACCCACTGCCGGAGTAGATGTGGAATTACGCCGGGAGTTATGGGATTATCTACGGGAGCTCCACAGCGAGGGAAAAACGATTCTGTTAACCACACATTATATTGAAGAGGCGGAACTGCTCTGTGAAACCGTGTCCATCATCGATAACGGGAAGGTGATCAAAAAAGGAACGCCGCGGGATCTGATTCGCAACCTGGGAACGGCCGGAATGACGGTTCATCTGAACGGCTGGGATGACAACCTGAATGAATTACTTAAAGAATACACGTTTACCCGGGAAGAATACCGGCTGCATTTTTCCATTCAGCATCCGGAGGAAGCGATGCCCCGGATCATTACCATCCTGGCGCGGCACGGATGTACGATCCAAAGTGTGAAAACCAATCAATCAACCCTGGAAGATGTATTTATCAGCCTCACGGGGAAGGGCATTAACGAATGACACCGGTACGCTGGATCGGACTGTGGACGTTAATCCACCGGGAAGTAGGCCGTTTTTTCACGGTGTACCGGCAAACCGTCCTGCCGGGATTAATTTCCACCACACTCTATATTCTGGTATTCGGGTTTACCCTGGAGCGGCGGATCTCCGAAATTGACGGCGTACCTTATACCCTGTTCATTCTTCCCGGGCTAATTATGATGAATACGCTCACCAACGCCAGTTCCAATTCGTCGTCTTCCATGATGCAAATGAAACTCATGCAACAGTTACCGGATCTCCTGCAGGCGCCCCTGTCCAGCCTGGATATTTCCCTGGCATTCATCATCGGCGGAGCCGTCCGTGGGCTGGTTAACGGAATCCTGGTCATGATTCTGGGTGTATTGCTAATCGGCATGCCCGTGGCCCATCCCCTGTTAACGATCGTCTTTATTCTGATCGTATCCTGGGCCTTTTCGGCGATGGGCCTATATCTGGGTCAGGTGTCGGATACCTGGGATCAACTGGCCATGATGCAAAATTTTTTCCTGACACCGCTGAGTTTTTTGGGGGGGATATTTTATTCAATTTCCATGCTGCCCCGGTGGGCCCAAACGATCAGTTTTGTGAATCCGATTTACTATATGATCAACGGCCTGCGTTTTACTATTCTGGGGGTTTCCGATTCGCCCCCCTGGATCAGCTTCATCATGGCGCTTTTCATGACCGGTCTGTTCACCGCTCTGGCCGTATTGACCATGCTGAGCGGAAAAAAGATTAAACAATAAATTTCATACGCATTGCAATAGAGCGAACAACCGGGTATTCCCGGTCATGTCGCATATTCTGAAATCAACCTAAATTACCATCATACTTTGGAGACGTTATGCGCCAACTATTTTTGACTTTGATCCTGATCGGTCTTGCCAGCGGACAAACCCTGTCCCCCGAAATTACGCTGGAAAAACAACGCCTGTTGATTCTTCCCGCCACAACCGGTACACAGAATGAATCTATCGAAACCGCCGTAACGTCGCTGGTTTCCACAGAAGCCACGCAGTTGAAACGGTTTATAATTATCGACCGTACTAATCTGGAAGCTTTGCTTCAGGAACAGTCGATACAGCTTTCCGGCCTGATTAAAGACGAAGATCTGGTAACCATCGGCAATATCGCCGGTGCGCCGGAAGCACTGTTGGTCCGCATCACGAATTTTGGTCAGAAAGGCGTCCCGCCGGAGGATGAAGAGAAAAAGGACGAAGATGACGACGACGACGGTCTGTTGAGTTGGGTGGTAAAGAAATCGGTGAAAGCCATTATTGCCAAAGAGCTGGAGAATGTGGAACAATACCCGAATAACATTCAAACAATCGTCCAGGGCGATGTGCGAAAAATCAATCTGGAAACCGGAGAAACCATAGCTTCTTTTTCCCTCAATGCCGAGCATACCGGCGGAAATAAGACCGCTTCCTTAAGCAAAGTATTGAATCGCCTCCGGTCTCAAATCTCCCGGGAACTTCGTGAATTATATGTGCTGACCAGTGAAGTTATTGATGTGGACGGCCGGAATGTCACCCTTTTGCTGGGGTCGGATATGGGTGTCAAACCGGGAACCTATTTCGAAGTATCCGCACCGGATAAAAAACGAGTGATCGGAAACCGGACCATTTCCATTCCTGGTCGATCCGTGGGACTGGTGATTACTCAGGATGTCTCCGGTGATGCCAATCAGAGTCTGGCTGTCCGCCGGTGGCGAACCATTAAGCCTGGATACCGGGCTGTAGAGCTGACGCATCAACCTGTATCCGGTGGTGTGTCGTTACGGGTGGGATTGGACGAATCGGTTTTTATGGCCGGGGCGTTTGTGGATCCCTTTCCCTTCGGTCGTTTTTCCTTTCTGGGCCAGGCCGGAATCGGCAGTGTGCTGGATAGCTGGGAAACTGTGGATTTCAGTTTACGACTGGGCGGACAGGTATTAGGTCGTTTAATTCAGACCAGTCAGTTTTCCGCCGGTGCAACTTTGGGACTCCCCCTGGACATTGTTCTCCGGAGTGACGATGGTGAACACACAGTATCCCTGCCGGTTTTTTCTCCCACTCTGGGCCTGCGCGTAGAATGGATGCTATCGCCCCACCGGGACCTGATTCTGGGACTGGAAACCGTTCTCTCCAGTGTAAGCAGTACCGAATGGAAATATAC
>JAADFQ010000169.1 GCA_013152835.1 FCB group bacterium | reverse complement strand
GACTGTCTATCGGAAGACGATAACTCAGCGTCGTGATCGGGTTGAAGGGATTGGGATAGGCCGGATGGAGGGCGAAACTCTCAGGAAAACCGGCAACTTCCGATTCCGTACCCAGGGGATCATCCCAGGCGTGACCGGGAGTCCCCAGGTCGCCCAGACCGTAGGGCGTTGTGGCAATATACCAATTTGCCGGATCATTATTATCTGCGGAAAAATCGGAAACATACATGGCCGCCCCGCTGGAAAACGGAAAGGCGCCGGAATATTCCACGATATCAACCAGTTGGTTTTGAGCGTCATAAACAATGATTTCATCTTCCGTATTACTCAGTAAAAATCCGGACAGTTGATAATCAACCCGGACCCCACCGTTGGCCGCTTCATTTTGACTTCGCCCCATCACCAGGTAATCGCCGGGTTGAATCCAAAGGCTGCCGGAATCCGGTGTCACGACATGGTGGTCCACGCCACCATCGGCAATGGTCCAACCCGTCAAATCGTAGGCCACCGTATCCGCATTATATAGCTCGAACCATTCGCCGTATGAATCACTGACTGCGGCCGGATTGGGCATGATTTCCGAAATCACAACGTTCGCAGAAGAATTGATCAGATCGACAAATTCGAAATCCGCCAGAACAGGAATATGGTCGGAAGCAGTAACCAGGGCATCGGCCACGTTGGCCGGAACCGCCGTATTGGTCCCTTCATTGATGCCCATGTTGAAGTGATTCCCATCATTACCGAACGCCTGATAGGTTCCGGAGATATAATTGCACAAATTGGGTTCGAGGATTGCGCCGCTGGCAAAAATCCAGTCGAAGCGGTCGTCCATACCGCCGAAACTTGCTCGGGGAGATTGAGTGTGCACATCGGCAAAAGCGGAATTATTATGCCAGTAACCGATGCGATTCACAGGATCAAACAACCGTCCGTCATTATCGGCAGTGGAATCCACCAGGATTTGAAATCCGGCTTCACCGCTGTGATAGAAATTGAAGTCACCTATCACCAGAAAATTTGAACCGGCCGGCATGGTATCGAGATAATTTCTCAGGATTGTGGCTTCTCCGGCGCGAAGGGCTTCATTGTCGGAGCCGCTACTCGCTTTCAAATGAATTCCATAAAAACGGATTTCCACACCGGAAGAATTATGGACTAACACAAATTCCACCGCATCTCGCAAGCCATAATTGTCTGTTATGTTAATTACATTCGTGCTTACAAACGTAAATAAATCCGGTTTGTAATAGAGACCAATATCCTGGTCAGCAGTCATATTGGTAAAGGGAGCGCCGGTAAACAAACCGGCCTGGGAATAATTGAGAACATTGGTTAGAAACCGGTCATATCCATTTTGTCCGACCAATTCTTCAGCCATGAGCAAATCGGGATCGGCTTCTCCAATCACCGTACGCAGCGCACTTTCCTTGGTGGCATCATTCCCGCTATAGTTTAACACATTATAGGACATGACCCTGACCGAAGACGGCCACAACCCATTCAGGATCATAGAAACCGTTATGATAGTCAGAAAAAATGGTTTAGGGTACAATCTCGGCATAAATTTCTCCAATTTCATGAAAACAATGATTCCGCGGTATGACCTTATCAGAAGATTTCAAGGCTGTCCCCGGAACGGAAGTTACGATATTCAAAATATCCAGCGCCCCAATTGTCGCTTTTCCGTCTGTGTCGCTCCGGACTTCAACCCATTCCCTGGGAGGCGTAGAGCAATCGATACCCTTCCTCACGAATCCGGGGGATTTCCGCTTTTAGCACGCGCAACGTGTTGGGGCGGGCGTGACCGATCCCAATGGCAAATCCGGAAGACTTGGATTTGGCTTTTAATTCATTCAGTTGCACCCGGATTAAATCCGGATCCGAATCATTGTCCAGAAACACGGCCCGTTGATCTGCGGGAACCATATTGGCATGCATTACGTCCACCGCTACCGATTGGGCTGAAGTCCGGCTGTCCACAAAGTAGGCCCCCCGGGAGTTTAAAAAGGAAGCCACAATGCCCATTAACCGGGCATTTTCGGTCCCTTTACTGCCCTGGTGATTATTCATTCCGGCTGCCATGGGTAGTTCGTCAAATGCTTTTTTCAGACGGTTTATAATTTCCGGTTTACTCATTGTTGTCAATAAGCGAAAATCATTTTCTCCCTTAACATGAGCCCTGGTTTCCATGGGCATGTGAATGATTACCTCATACCCCTGTTCATCGGCGGCCTGACCAAATGATCGGCTATAGCGATGTCCGGGAATTACGGCATAGGTCATGGGCGCATCCAGAGCAAGAAAGCCGTCGGTAACCTCGTCATTCCGGTATCCGAAATCATCAATAATAAGAACAATGTCGCCCACAATGGAAGGTTGCAAGGGCCGTTCCTGTACAATCACCGGCTCCGGTTTTTCAGCAGGTTTGAATTGATAATAGTTGCGGATCAGTAATCCGACCAATACAATCACTATTCCACTTAAAATTCCGGTGGCCAGTTTCCATCCGGTGTAACGAGTGGCTTTCGGCATCAGGGAAGACGGGTTGACAATTCAATCGACTGGGGAATTCCCAAGCCCTGAGAATCACTCTGAAAAGCATAGCCCAGATCAAATCGCCCTGTATGCAAGGAAATACCGGCCGATATTGTGGTCACTTCCCCGGAAACCTGGGAACCAAATAAAATCCTGAATTGTTTCCAGGACACTTCATTGGAAACGCTTAGAATTGCGTTTGACACGTGCGATGACCATTCTCCGGATACGGCCAGGGTATTCAGAAGGGACCCCGCCTGGAATTGATACGAACCGCCCGCCAACAAACGGACCGGAAGGGTTGGTTTCCGTTTTTGGAAGGAAGACACTTTCCCCAGATTCAACAGAGACGCACCCCACCGAACCCGCCGATTTACCTGTTTCGTTACTCCGAAATCTATGGCACCGCCTGCCGAACTCTGGTCATATATTTGCATCCAAACCCATCGGACGGCAATTCCCAGCCGGTATCCCCAGCGATCGATAGCAAAAACCTGATCCCCGGAAACACCGTAAGCGCCATACCTGGCGACCGGATTATCTGTCGGGCGATCTGTTCGCAGCTCCAAGTCTTCCAACCCCACGTACCGCAACTGCGTCTGAGCAGTCCAGTTTTCCCGACCCCAGCGGTAACTTAAAAACGTTGAACGGGCGCCCCCGAGCCAGGGACCTGAAGCCAGGGTAATTACCGGAGAGGAATGAACTGTCGGAAGTAACGAAGGATTGGAAATAAACTGGAATCCAAGGACCGGATTGGGTCGCAAAGCCAGTTCATCCACGGAGACCGGAACGGCTAAAAATTCAGTTCCAATCCCCCAGCCCAGCGAAAAGAAAGTGAATAGCAGTAAAATTCGTTTAAAATTCAATGGAATACGTAACCACATGGGCGAAACCGGCGGGCATTTCAATCACAAAAGCGTAATCAAGGTGAGAATCATCGGGATGCAAA
>JAADFQ010000168.1 GCA_013152835.1 FCB group bacterium | reverse complement strand
TCGGCTGTTCCCGGTGATCCGATTGCAAAATATTCCACGTCAAACACCAGTTCCACGGGATTTTGATATACCGTGTCTCCGGTAACGGGATATTGAATTATCACCGCCGGTCCCGGCACGGCATCGGGAATAACAACCACTGGTCCGGCCAAGCTGGATTCTCCTGAAGTATAAATAGCCGACACTTCATACTGATATTGATCACCCGGAACCAGATTGGTGTCCGTATAGGATAAAGCATTCGTCGCTTCCAGAATCAATTCAAAAGGATCATTTAAATAGGAACGATATAAATTATATCCAAGGAAAGATCGGTTGGTAGCCGGTTGACGATTCATCCCATCGTCGTTTATCGATTTCAACCGTAAATCTTCGTCGCTGATATCGGGGAATGAGGTACGACCGGTATTTTCATCAATTGCTAGCTGGTATTCTCCATTGGAAAAATCGGAATATCCGTCCACGACCACAAAATAGGTTCCTGCCGGAAAAGTGCAGGAGATTTCCGACTGGAGTCCGCAAAAATCGTCATTCGCTACGGCGATTTCACCCGTTTCGGCAATATAAATCCCAAGGGCGCAGTCATAGCTGGAGCCGCACAGGGAAATCGTCAGCGACGTTTCTTCTGTCAGGGTCAATTCATACACAACATCGTTCCCACGGCCGACATAGTCTGACCCATACCAGTCACAGAGAACGCCGGGGTCGGAGAAGGGTCCGATATCATCATTAAAATCTACCGTACTGCCGGATGTGGAATACGGAATGGATTCGATGGGAATTGCGTTGATAAACAAATCGCCCATCTGAGTACCGGGAGGTCCCCAGTAAAGGGCAGCGGATTGAATTCCCGGATCGGCGATAATATAGCCCGGCGGGTTGAGTACGTCCGGCCAGGAATTTCCTGAAATAGGAATTTCATGTATCGTGCGACCTAAATCATCAGTTACCCGAAGCGTAGCCGTCAGGAGGCCGGTTGTATCGGGATTGAATTGTACGGCAAACTCCAGAGCATCGTAAATCGTCAATTCAACCGGATAGGTATTCACATCCGACAAGGTGAATTGTGCGGAATCGGGCCCTGTCAGACTAACCGCAGTTACAGTGAGTGTGTCAATGCCGGTGTTGGTAATGGTTATGGGCGTAAAGTCAGAAGATTCACCGATTGTGGTTGAATCAAAATAGACCGATTCCGGATCGCTGGCAAAAATCGGCGTTGTCGGCGTCACCCGAATTTGAACATTATCAACGAATAAATCATTATCGGCATTGGACACGGTTGATTCACCATAGAATCCGAACAGAACATACCCGGTATACCCATCAAGGGGAATGATCACATGGTCGCCCGTATTGGAGATTTCGGTTGTATCCGTCCAGGCTCTCAGAATATTGTCAGCAGACCAGGTCTGTCCCAGGTCCGTTGAAATCACCACTGCAAACAGATCATCCCAACCCAACTGAGTCGGTCCGGTCTGTAACCAGGGGGTCAGGGCCAGATCAAATTCAAGACGGTAATCCTCCGATCCGTCACCAAGATAGACGGGCGGTGTGAACATCCATTCGTCCCGGAAAGTTCCGTAAATATTCAACTTGGAACTTCCCGTAAAACCATCATTGGCAAACCCGTCCTGGGTCCAACTGGAATAGGTGATCCCGGGTGTAAAGGACGTTGGATTGCCTATAATCCCCTGAGCTTCCGTCCAGTTCGGCGGAGGATATCCGTTTTCAAAATCTTCCATTACCGGAGGATACAAGGTGGGGTCTTCCCGGGTAGTAAATGACCAGATAGGCCCGTTTACATTAGAGCCATATTCGTTATAGGGAACAATCTGCCAATAATAAGTCGTACTATAGGTCAGCAAAGAGTCGGGCGTATACATTGTTGTGTCACCCAAGTCCAGACTATCCGCCAGATTCGAAGGGGGAAAATCCGTACCAAAATTAATAATGTTTCCACCCGTTCCCAGGCCGTTTGCCCAGGTCAGGTGTTCCATGATTTCCACATCCAGTGCTGAATCCGCGGGCATGGGACCAAAAGCCGACGCCGGAGGCTCCGGGGCCAGATAGATCTGGGGTAATGAAATATCATCGAAACCAAAGTCCCAGACCTGGCTTTCGGAATAATACACATGAAAGGCAATGTAGATTGTACTTCTGAGGTAATCGGTCAAACTAAACGATATCCGTGTCCAGGTTGTATTGGTATAGAGCGGAAAATCAGCCAGAACAACATCAAAATCATCAATGGCCGTCCCAGTCGTAGAAATCAGAATTTCAAAACTGTTTTCATAGCTTGTGGATTCGGTTCGCAAATAAAATGACAAGGAATCCGTAGGCAATAATACCAGGAGTGGGGGGGTAATTAAATAATCGTCCTGACAGCCCATGGCCTGGGCGCCCTGAGAGCCGGAATAGGCCGTGAAATAGGTAAAGGTGGGATTGAAAGAATTCCCGCCATCGTTATCGATGATCGTCCACCCGGCCGGAGGAAAGGGGCCTTCGAAATCTTCGACAAATGTATCCCGGGAAGGATGCAGGGTTGGGTGATTCAGCCGTTGCGCTTTTTCACGGGATTGCTCCCGAAGTCGCAGTTCGGTAGAAATAGATATCTTTTCCTGCGTGGTTAAGGTCTTTCCCTGTTCCGCGCGGTCCAATAACTTTTCTTGATCCGTTGTCGAAGCAGCAAAGACTCCGGACACACTGATAACACAGGCAAGTTTTACCCAATACTGCATATGTAGCTCCCCAAAGGCTTGGGTGAAAGTGAATTCACCGTTTCAGATTTCTTCCTCCGGTAAAAAGTTAGCCCATCATCACACCTCAGGCAATCGATAATCTTCATATTCAAATGATTCCAGCGCAGAGATTCCGGAGTGTTGGAGAGCGTAAATGGGGCCGGGTCCATATATTGGGTTTGAGTCCTTTTACAAACCTGGAACAGCAACATTTCCCCAGAATTTTTCCGTAAAACTTTATCCTTTCGTTGTCGGCACGGAGTTTAAATTTCAGCTTCATCTGGGAGGATTATCCATGGACCGATCGAGAATCATTTTCATTACTGGCGCCACATCGGGCATCGGTGCGGCTTGCACTACGTTTTTTTCCAATAACGGCTGGAAAGTCTATGGTGGAAGCCGAAGGATTACCAAAGAGACTATCACACCGGAAGGCGCTGTTTTATTTCCTCTGGATGTTACCAAACCGGATTCGGTCAGTGCCATCGTGAAAACCATACTGGACCGGGAGAAGCGATTGGACGTCGTTCTAAATAATGCCGGTTTTGGAATCGGCGGACCTTTGGAAACAACATCTCTGGAAGAAGCGAAATCCCAGTTTGAAACCAATTTTTTCGGTGTTCACCTGGTCAATCAGGCCGTGTTGCCCTATTTCCGGAAACAGGGGTCCGGCCGCATTGTGATCGTTGGCTCCATCGGGGGCCGGATCGGTCTTCCCTTTCAGGGAATGTACAGCGCCACCAAATTCGC
>JAADFQ010000167.1 GCA_013152835.1 FCB group bacterium | reverse complement strand
CGGGAGTGCGTCCCATCAGAAATAAAAGCAAGGTATGCGCCCCGGCCAGGGACGATTTACTGAGCAGAACCCGTGAGGGTCGTTCTTCGCTGTGGGTGTAGGGGATGTTGAGTCCCATTCCGCCCGTACCGGTAGTGCCGATCTTAAGATAGACATTCGTATGATTATTGATCATACTGGCATGCAGAATCTGGATGTGGCGGATAATCTGCGGAATGTACATGGTCGTCAGCATTTTTTCCACTTCCGCGGACACCTGGTCGCGATCATCCATTTTCTCCAGAAGGGGTTTCAGATGGTAATATCCGGAATATAAATCCTGGTAGGCCAGGGCGGTGGCCGTATTAATACTATCGATAATAATATGCGGTTGATGGCGGGAAATGACCTGATTTAAAAAGGAGGCCTCCAGAATTTCATCGGTGAATTCCTCCATGGTATCGGCCAACAATTGTTTTCTGAATTGTGGATTTCCCAATAGTTTTCCACGGGAAAGGTCCTTCATCGTGTCGCGAACAAAAATATTGCCCCACTCCGGGACAAATTGAATTTGCGGGTAGATTTGCTCCATTTCGCGGCAGGCTTCCTCCGCTTCCGATTGTTGCAGGGAAAGAATAATTACTTTTTCCGGTTGGCGCTCGGCGAGTTTATGCAAAATTGCTGTTCCAACCAGTCCCCAACCGCCTAATACGAGAATATGCCGATTGCGAATATCCATTATTTTCCTTTCTTAAACTGCTTTCATCCGATTCGGTGAAAACGGATGTCCGGGATGAAGACAAATTTGCTGCGAAACGGAATTATAGCCTGTCATATTTCCGTTAATGAAAACGTTGAAGGGGAAAGAAATCCTTTCCCTGGATGAGCGCCTTATAAAGAACTCGTTATCCTTTCCTGAAGACGGGACCAGCGGGAATCCACATCTTTCTGGATATGTTGAATATCCTGAGCGGTTAAATGTCGGAAGCGTCCCTGGGAATGCAGGTAATCATTCACCGGAATCGGATCCGGGTTAAACGTGAGGCTGTAGGTCCGTCCGTCGAGAACTTCGTAAAGGGGAAACACCCGGCTTTCAACGGCCAGCCGGGAAATACCGATGGATTGTTCCGGAGCGGACTTCCAGCCCGGAGGACAGGGCGACAAAATATGAATAAAGCGCATTCCCGAAATCGATTTTGCCCGGGTGAATTTCTTTACCAGATCATCCGGATAAGCCACGGAAGCGGTGGCAATGTACGGAATATGATGCGCCGCCAGGGCATCCACAATATTCTTTTTGGGCCGATCCTTGGGATGGGTGACGGGTGTAGTGGTGGTCCAGGCACCCCAGGGTGTGGCGGAGCTGCGCTGGATCCCTGTATTCATGTACGCTTCATTGTCATAACAGACGTAAATAATATCCTCATTCCGTTCGGCGGCGCCGGAAAGCGCCTGAAATCCAATATCGAAGGTTCCTCCGTCACCGGCCCAGGCCATTACCTGGACATCGGTTTCTCCCCGGGCGCGCAACCCGGCCTTGACGCCGGTCGCCGTAATCGCCGCCGTTTCAAAGGCCGTATGAATCACGGGAACGCCCAAAACGGAATTGGGCGTCGGTCCGTCAATGACCGACCAACAGCAGGCGGGAATTACAACCACGGTTTTGGGACCCAGGACTTTTAATGCGATTCGCATCGCCAGGGTGGCGCCGCAACCGGGACAGGCAACATGCCCGGAACCCATGATTTCCGGATCAGGAACCGAAATCGAAATTTGACTCATGCTTTGACTCCTATCCAGATCAGATCTTCCCCGGTTTCACTGGCCAGAAGATGATCCACAATTTGACGAATAACAGCCGGGGTCACATCCCGTCCACCCAGTCCGGCCACGTAACCATTCAACAGGGGATGTTCCGGACCGTTGTATAAAGCGGATTTGATTTCACTGAAAAAGATACCTCCCAGTCCGAAAGAAAGATTACGGTCGATCACACCGATTCGTTTTACCCCCCGGGTAACCGAACGCAACGCCTCTACAGGGAAAGGCCGGAACATGCGCAGTTTTAAAAGTCCCAGGGGAATCCCTTTTTCCCGGTATTGATCCACAACCAGTCGGGAGGTCCCGGTGATGGTACCGGCCGTGACCAGGATGGTTTCTGCATCCTCGCAGCGATAGGCTTCGGTCATTGTTCCGTGAAAGCGGCCGATACGGGTCTCAAACTCTCCGGTGACCACCGGCCAGAGACGCAGCGCCTCTTCCATGGATTTTTGCATATAGTACCGGAATTCCATATATACATCCGGTTTTGCCAGACCACCGAAAGCGCGGGGATGCTGGACATCCAGTCGAAATTCAGGAGCGTAGGGCGGTAAAAATTGATCCACCAGGTCTTGTCGGGGCAAGGCCACCGGTTCTGCCGTGTGCGATAGGAAAAAAGCATCCATGTTGACCATCACCGGGAGCATGACTTGTTCCGCCAGTCGATAGGCCATGAGAATCGTATCCAGTACTTCCTGATTGCTCTCGGCGTAAAACTGAATCCAGCCCGTGTCCCGTTGTGCCAGGCTGTCGGTTTGATCGGCCCAAATCGACCAGGGTGGCGCCAGGGCCCGGTTCACATTCACCATGACGACGGGCAGGCGGGCGGCGGCGACCCAGTGAATGATTTCGTGCATCAGGAGTAATCCCTGGGAGGAAGTGGCCGTAAACGTGCGGACTCCGGCGGAGGCCGCGCCTACCAGGCAGGCCAGGGCGGAATGTTCCGATTCCACTTTAATGAATTGTGCATCCAATTGACCGTTGGAACACATTTCGGATAACAGCTCCACGATGGAAGTCTGAGGTGTAATGGGATAGGCCGAAATGGCCTGTACCTTGGCCAGTCGCGCCGCATGGGACGCGGCATGAGTTCCCTCCATCACCAGGATTTCCTCGGTGGTTTCCGTATTGAAATAGGGTTTCAGGACCGGCGCTAATTCGTACACGATAATTCCTCCTCAAACGACATGGCATCCCGGGGACATTCTTCCACGCAGACGCCGCAACCTTTGCAGAATTCATAATTTATTTCATAGGGCGATCCGTCCACTGACCGGTGAATGGCCACATCCGGGCAAAAGATCAGACAAATATCACATTCGATGCAGGTACCGCAACTGAAACAGCGCAGGGCTTCCTGAACGGCGGCGGCCGGGGATAAACCGGAATTCACTTCCGCAAAACTTTGAATCGCTTCCGTATAAGGAAGATGATCCAATTCCGGTCGGGATTCATGCTGAAAATAGTGCAGATTCAGGGAAGAATAAGGCACCGGTGCCGAAGCGTCGTCTGTCCGGGTTTCCCCGCTCAGTAAAGCGTGAATATTCAGAGCAGCCCGTTTTCCGGTGGCAATCGCATCCACCACGGTTCCCACGGGACCGGTAGCCACATCGCCGCAGGCAAATATTTTTTCCCGGGAAGTGGTCTGAGCCGAATCCACCACAATTCTTCCACCCTCCGTATCCGCAA
>JAADFQ010000166.1 GCA_013152835.1 FCB group bacterium | reverse complement strand
TGAATTTTCGTCCCAAGTATATGCTCTATAAATCCGGCGACCTGAAAAAAATGACGGCGTTTACCATTGGCGGCCATCTCCATACCCGGGGAGCACCGGAGTATAAATGGCAGCATAAATCCTGGACTGAATGGTATCGTTCCTGGACCGTGGATTCAAACGGCAATTATATCAGCGGGGATACAACCAGAAAAACCTCCACCGCTTCCGATTGGTTACGCATCGGAGAAACCGTATCGGTAACAACAAACCGGGATACATTTATCACTGAGCAGGGAACCCAGAAAATCTATGAAAATCGATATGCGGATTACAGCCAATTTTCCGGCCCTTTTTCCAGCGGAGATAAAGCCTGGGGTGAAATTTTCCTGGCCTATACCGTATCCAAACTGAAAACCTCTGGTCGCGGTCGCATCAATTACAATCTGGGGGCCAGTTTTACTTTTTATCCCGGTTATCCGGTGATCCCGCGGTATTATGCAGGATTGGATTATGATGCCCGTCAAAACCTGAAACTGATTGTATCCGTCTTCTACGATAAATATTTTATTCCCCTTTACTTAGAGGATAACATGTCTGATAGTTCCGACCCCGCGCCTTTTCCTGTTTTTATAGACTTAGGATTTATGTATGCCAAGAATGAGCATTGGCGCATTGGGCTGCATTTCCAGCGACCTACCCTGGCGTTGTACTATAAATTCTAACGTCCTGTCGTGTCTTCGGGAAAAATAACCTTCCTGTTGCTAACGGCTTTACTGGCCGTCAGCACATCCTCATTGTTTGCCCGCTTTTTACCGGGGTTGGCGGCCGTTTCCATCGCCTTCTGGCGAATGGCCACCGCCGGTACTTTTCTGTGGGGTTGGACGGCGATGAAACCCCAGATACCCATGTCGTCAGCGAACCTGATCAAAACATTGCTTGCCGGTATTTTTCTGGGACTCCATTTTGCCTGTTTTTTTGGTGCGCTGAAATTAACCTCGGTTGCAAATGCAACCGTTTTCGCCACTATGGCGCCGATCTTCACCGTTTTCATTGAGCGGATCTTTTTAAAACGATCCTGGAAGCCTTTGATCCTGGCAGGGTTGCTTCTATCGGTGATTGGCGGGATTCTAATCAATACCGGTGGCTTACATTTTGCCGGTTACGGAAAAACAGGCGACGGACTGGCCCTGCTCAGTTCATTCTGGATGGCCCTGGTATTATTGATGGCTGAAAACATCCGCCAGGACACGGGAACCCTGGTCTATTCCCGGTTGGTATATACGGTAGCCGGGGGAACGCTTTTGGTCCTGGCCCTGATCATGAAAATTAATGTATTTACCTTCCAATCCGGGGATTTTCTCTGGCTACTCATGTTGGGACTCATTCCCACGGTAATTGGCCACACCTTGTTCAGCTACACGGTTAAATTTATCCGCCCGACCGTTGTGGCTTCCGTCCCGCTGGGCGAACCGGTCATTGCCTCCTTTCTGGCATGGATATTCCTGGCGGAGCAGGTTCCTCTGATGACAATCATCGGAGGTGGGATTACTTTATGCGGACTCTACGTGATTACGTCGCAACAAACGGGTCCCTCAAGCGATTTTCAGATCGATACACTTTAATTTCCGGTCTCCCGGCAAATTCTCCATGGTATTTATCCGGAAGCAGGCTGGCAATTCTGAGCATTAATTCGTCTCTCTGACGACGCGACCGGAATTCCCGAGTTTCACGCTTTTCAGCATCCGGTGATAGGCGATAAGGGGTACCGATTCGAATACAAAGTCTTGGGCGATACCCGCGTTTCCAACTTGCCATAATCATCTCGGCTCCCTCAACACCGACCGGAACAATCGGAACCTTCGCCGACCGCGCCAGAAAGAGGGCTCCTCGCTTGGCGGGTCTCAATTTTGTATCCTCCGTATATCCCTCCGGGAATATTCCCAATATTTCACCTTCACGCAAAACCTTAAGCGACCGTTTGATGGTTGAGGGCGCCAAACGCTGTCGATCGGTGGGAATATATCCGTAGATCCAGGGAGCCCAGATAAACAGTGATTCCACGACCTGATCGCTGGCCATGAGAAAATTCACCGGCTTTTGTACCGCACATAATACCAGCGCCGGATCCATAATGCTGAAATGGTTCGAGGCAATAATATAGGGACCTGAATCCGGAAGGTGGTAACGCCCGGTAATGGTCAATTTTGCCGCCAGCGAGCCGACGAACAATGCCAGATAATTCGCCAAATAGCGGACGAATCGGGGACGAGGTTGAAAGTGTGCTAAGTCCATTAGATGACAGGATAATTGGCGGTAAATTTAACCCCGACCAGGGAAAAGACTAAAAAAAAGGGGTCTCAAAAG
The DNA here is from genome assembly GCA_013152835.1 of FCB group bacterium. Classification (GTDB taxonomy): domain Bacteria; phylum Fidelibacterota; class Marinisomatia; order Marinisomatales; family J089; genus J089. The sequence continues at coordinate 1,448 of JAADFQ010000166.1, read as the reverse complement.
ACCCCTTTTCTCAATCATCACCGTGGCTAGAACGGCAGGTCGTCGTCTCCCGAAGACTGATTGCTGTCATTGGATGCAGTATTCATTCTCCGGCCCAGCATCGTAAACATTTCCCCCACAACTTCCGTGGTGTAACGCTTTACATTGTCTTTATCTTCCCATTGCCGGGTACGAAGCCGACCTTCCATATAGATCAGTTGACCCTTTTGGAGAATATCCTTGGCCGTTTCGGCTAATTTCCCGAAAAATACACAGCGATGCCATTCCGTTTTATCCTCGTAGTTCCCTTCGGAATTCTTCCAGGATTCGTTGGTCGCCAGGTTAAACGTTGCCACAGCATTTCCGGCTGTGGTGAATCGGGTTTCGGGATCGGAGCCCAGATGGCCCACCAATATGACACGGTTGATACTTCCTTTTTGCATTCGATTACTCCTAACTTGAGTTACACATTAGAATTAACGTGTTTAGCTTAATATTTTCTGTTGAAATTGTCAAGATGCGGTCCCGGTTATTTCATCAGCAGAATCTTTTTAACATCCGTAAAAGACGCCGATACCATACGAATGAAATACATCCCCGAGGCGACCGGTTCCTGAAAATCGTTCTTCCCGGCCCAGACGATCCGGTATCGTCCCGGCATTTGATTTTCCGCCACCAGTGTACGGATTTTATTTCCTCTGAGATCGAAGATTGTCAGATAAATCGTTCCCTCTTCCGCCACGTCATACGTAAAGGTCGTCGCCGGATTAAAAGGATTCGGATAGTTGGGATATAATGCAAATTTATCGGGAATGATGGTACTCTCATCGGTCCCCATGGATGAAATATCAATCGTGAGATTCCCGATTCCGTACGGATCATCAGCCCAGGATTCTACGTCGCCATCGGAAGCGGCCACATTCCAGATGCAGGTGGTAATTGCCGGCCACCAGTGATAGCGCAGGGAATCATAAATGGCCTGGTTGGTCAGACTGGCTGAGGTTCCTTCGGTAATGGTCATCAATATCGTATCGTCAGTCGTGATGAAGAATAAATTATAGGCAATTGAAGATCCGTCCGGATCATTCGAATCGAAGCCGTCCAGGAAAATAATCGTGTTGTCGATAAATTGTTGGGCGTAATGTTGATATTTCCGTTATTGGTAAACGCATAAAGCAGACTAAAACTCTGCGGCGGATGATTCCCGCGCACAAAGGTTACTTCATCCCGGGCCTGGGGAATCAATGAGGCGCCGGTATTATCAACCAATTCCAGATAGGCCTGGTGTGTACCAATGCTCAGGTCGGATAAATAGATCGGATTTGTGGAGGTAACCGTGGAAGTGTCTCCACCGTCTACAGCCAAGCGGAGATATCCATCGGCTGTTCCCGGTGATCCGATTGCAAAATATTCCACGTCAAACACCAGTTCCACGGGATTTTGATATACCGTGTCTCCGGTAACGGGAT
>JAADFQ010000165.1 GCA_013152835.1 FCB group bacterium | reverse complement strand
TTTTCGTCAGACGGTCCGGGAGGCGTGGCCGGAGAGTTTGATTCAGTTCCATACGAAAAACAGGTATTTTTTCATGGCTCGTCATCAAACCATACTGAAAGAAATGGACCGATTCGTCAAGCGTCATTCTGGTGGGGCGGAAACCGTGGAACGCTATCAAAGACGGCTGGCTGTCCTACTGAAGAAAAGGCCGCGCCTACAGAATCAGTATCAAATCCTGCGGGATTATGTTGATCAAATTGCGTCGGCGTTCACATCTACGGTTCGCCGTCGAATTTATCAGGATCTGGATGAATATCGGATGGGACGGGGATCCCTGACAACCATGCGGGAATGGTTTGCATCTTATGAAGGGAATTCGAAGGAGGCTACGGCACAGTTCCATCGATTATTTGAGCCGTATCCCCGGGGTTTGATTCCCCGGGATTCCGTGTAAAACGCCGGATTTTGCTTTAGTTTAGTCCCTTCGAATTTCAGGGAAAACAACAGGTTTTCCCGCTGCATAGAGTAATGGAAAGGAAAGATATGAAAATTATACTCATTTTGGGGGTGGCCCTGGTCGGGTTTATTTTTGGGAAAGATCATCCCGTAGCGGTTGGGGATCCGGCACCCGATTTTACACTCCGGGACCAGAACGGTACGGAACACCGGTTATCCGATTACCGGGGTCAACCGGTGGTGGTCTATTTTTACCCCAAGGATGATACACCGGGATGCGTGAAAGAAGCCTGCGGAATCCGGGATAATTTTCAGGACTTTTCCAAAACCCGCATTCAGGTCTTTGGAATCAGTTACGATAATGTAGCCAGTCACAAGAAATTCCAGGACAAATATCAGTTACCCTTTACGCTGTTGGCGGATACAACCAAACAGGTAGCTAAACTATACGGAGCCGACGGTTTGTTCTTTGCCAGCCGGAAAACCTTTCTGATTGATGAACAGGGCTTTATCATTAAGATTTATCCCAAGGTAAGCGTTACGGAACACGCGCAGGAAATATTAACCGATTTCCAAAATCTCACTTCCAAGGATTAATTCCTGGTTACTCCTCAACGAACAACCCTCCGGAATATGTGGTCTAAAAGTATCATCATTGGTTCCCTGATCCTGCTGTCATCGGGCTGGTCGCAGACCGCTGCCGGCCGGATATCCGGGTTTGTCACCGATTCAACTTCCGGAGAATCCCTTCCCGGTGCCAATGTTTTTCTGAAAGAGACCCAAAACGGAATGGCTGCCGATCCCAACGGATTTTATGTGATCAATGAAATTGCACCGGGAACCTATACGTTGATCGTATCCTATCTGGGTTTTTCATCCTGGGAAAAATCGGTTGTGGTTGCGGATGGGACCGATTTGAATCTGGATGTGGCCCTGTCGCCATCCACGATCGATTTGAATGAAGTGGTGGTCTCCGGAGAGAAAATCACCCGGAAATTTGAACTGCAACCCAGCCGCATTACATTGTCCACAAGGCAGATTAAATCCCTGCCGGCAATTGCCGAACCGGACTTGTTCCGGACCCTGCAGGCCATGCCGGGCGTTCTGTCGCCTTCCGAATTCAGTACCGGATTGGTCATTCGCGGAGGGAATACGGACCAAAATCTGATTTTACTGGACGGGATCACCGTTTACAATCCTTCCCATCTGGGCGGTGTCTTTTCCAATTTTATTCTGGATGCGGTCAAGGGCGCAGAATTGATCAAAGGTGGTTACAACGCGGAATACGGAGGACGCCTTTCCGCCGTTTTGAATGTGACCAGCCGGGAAGGGAACCGGAAAAAATTTAACGGAAGTAACAGCATATCGATTCTTTCGGCCCAGACCACTCTGGAAGGTCCGTCCTACAAAGGCGCCTGGCTGGTGGCGGCTCGCCGCACCTATTTTGACCAGATCCTGAAGAATACCAGTTTAAATGTGCCGCCGTATTATTTCTACGATCTACAGGGTCACGTCTTTACCGACCTGACCTCCAAAGACCGTCTCAGTATCAGTTTTTACAGCGGACTGGATAATCTGATTTTCAATGATTTTGCCCTGAAGGCACGATGGGGGAATGACACATACAGCGTGAATTACCGGAAATTGTTCAGTCCCGAATTGATCGGAAAATTTATGGTGGCCAGCAGCCGCTTCCGGACCTATTTTAATCTGGGGGGAAATTCCGGCGTCCTCAGTGATAATATTATTGACGACCAGACCGTTTCTGCCGATTTTACTCATTTTACCACCTCAACTGTTACGGTCAAATTCGGTGGTTTGCGGAAACAACTGGGGTTAACCTATAATAACGGATTCGGTGATACGATCACGTTTCGCATTGATGAACATCCGGTGGAGGCCGGGACCTACGCAAAAATTAAATGGCTGCCGGTTCCCTGGTTTATCGTGGAGCCGGGACTGCGGTTGAACTATTATTCGGCTCAGGATCAGCGCTGGTATCCGGATTTTCGCCTGGGATTAAAATGGTTGCTCAGTGATGATCAGTATATCAATTTTGCGGCAGGGAATTATCATCAGTTTATCGAAACGGTTCAGGATGATTTTAACCCTTCGATGCTCGATAACTGGATGGCGATTGATCATTCGGTCAGACCGGCGGAATCCACGCAGATGGTTTTGGGATTTGAACAATATTTCCGCCATCATTGGAAGCTCCAGATAGAAACCTATTATAAAAATCTGTATAATATGCTCACCTTTGAAGATACCCGGGCCACGGTTGATGAAGAAATATCCACCGACCGGATTGCCAACATGTTTACTCCGTCCGATGGATACGCCTACGGGTTGGAATTTTTTCTCCAGAAATCCGCCGGGAAGCTGACCGGCTGGGTGGCCTATACCTGGTCCGTTTCCCGGAAAATAATGAATGGAGAAACCTACTACACCAATTGGGATCGGGAACATGTCCTGAATATTATCGGGTCCTGGGTTCCGAACCGTAAATGGGAACTGAACGGGAAGTGGACCTTCCAGACCGGTCAGGCCTATACTCCGATTCTGGGAGTGTATCTGCAGAATTTGCCGGGCGACCCCATCACCGGTTTTCGTACAATTCCCGCCGGTCGTAACAGTGGCCGCTATCCGCCCTATCACCGCCTGGACCTGGGAGCCGTTCGCCACATTAAATGGCGACGGGTCAAATTCGATCTCAATCTACAGGTAATCAACGCCTACAACCGGAAAAACATCTTCCAGTATTATTACCTGCTGGGCAGCGTCACCAATGGACTGGACGATGATAATGACTGGAATCCCAAGAAGGACGATATAAACGGCAACGGTCGGGCCGACGCCGGAGAACCCCACGTGGACGAACCGGATGAAGGTCGCGTTCAGCGGAAAACCGTTTCTATTTTTCCCCTCATTCCCAGTATCGGAATCAGTTTCGACTTATGAAAATGAAATCAATTCCATTGATTGCCATTATGGGGTTGTTCCTCACGTCCTGTGAGTTAACCAACCCGGCCGTGACCTATGAGCAAAAACTGGTGGTCTTCGGCAATCTTACGGCTGATTT
>JAADFQ010000164.1 GCA_013152835.1 FCB group bacterium | reverse complement strand
GGATTCGCAAACTGTCCCGCTGATTCAAGGACAGATCACTGATTCCCGTGGATGTAATTGGCGTCCATAAAAAAGAATCCACATTGGCGATTTCAGAAGCTATCGGATTCCAGATTGCATCATTAGACCAAATCACATGCGATCCTACGGCATAATCCAGATTAACCTTGGAAACATTGCCATAGGTTTTCCAACGCAGAACATAGTCGGAATTCATATTAAATGTTTCGCCGCCGTTGGGATAGACCACTACCAGTTCATCTGCAGGATTTTCCAGCATTCCGGTAGAACTGATACGGAAGGTAATCGAGGACTGAATCGATAAATAATCACTCAGTGAGAAATAGACGCTGGCGCCATTAGACCCGGTTAGGTGAAATCGGGGAACAATATAATGGGAACCGAAATCGGTAATTAATCGAATTTTACTGGTATCAATACTGGAAACATGGGAAATAAACCCCGGTTCCAAGACGGCGCCGGGAATTCCCTGACTGGACGTATCGGATACAAACGCCGTTGGGTCCGGTAGAATGATGGTCACCAACGTATCCACATAGGAAATTACTGTATCAATCCCCGATCCTGTACTCCGGACCAGGTAGACCATACCGTCGACGCATTCGGAAAAGTCATTCATCACGCCAAAAATATACAGCGAGCCCAAGGCTGGTGACATTTCAGCGCAGGAATTGATAAAATACAGGCTGTCCGTGGCGTTCCACCCTTCCTGAATAACCAGTGAATCTTTGAATGCCCGGATACCTTCCGGCGTCAGATCCAGAGGGAAAAGTGAACGATTGGATGAAAGCATGGCAATTTCACCACCGAAGGGTAAATGATTGGTCACTTGCGTGCCGATGTCCGCCTGGATCAGTGAAGAACGAATCCGGTTTCGCGTAGCAATCTCCATTTCAGTGATCGGTGTATGATTGACCGGAATAAACGTCATGGGTTCAATCGTGACGGCAAAGGGAGCAATCATGTGGTATTGTCCACTGATTGAGGCGCCCACTTCGATCGTACCGCGACCGTCGATTCTTGCGGAAGAAATCACCGTCACATCTTTGGGATTGGACGCCAGAAAGTCTACAATCGTCGCCTCTCCCGGACCCGGCGGCACGGTAACACTGTCCGTATACACGGAATCGCCGGGAGAGGCATAGACCAGACTGGTCGTGCCTTCCTTACTCAGGCGGAGAATCGTTTTCACTGTGTCTCCGCTAACCGTGGGACTTCCCAGCGTTCCCAGGGCGTGTACGATTGAAGAATCACCCAAATCATTCACTCCCGCAAGATACATGTCCAGCACCACTGGTAGGCGAATTTGGTTGAGCATCTCAAACTCGATCCGGACATCAGTGAACGCCATACCAGTAAATCCCTGCGGCATGCCGGTTATCGACTGATTGGTGGGTGGAAAGGCTTGAATCAGATTCGCCTGCAATGATTCGAAATCCAGTTCATTCACCTGGACAGCGATACTGAAGCGGCCCAATTCGGAACCATCCAGTGGAATTCCAATTTGTTGCGCATGAACCAATGCCCGAATATCAATCGTCAATTCCGTAAGTGCACTGTCAGCGCTGATAGGATTTGAGAATGTGTAGCCATCCAAATTAAAATATTGCGTAATGGGCGTTGTGTTGGACGCGGAGAGAATGGTGTCAATTTTCACGGAATCGGATCCGGCCGGTGGAACAAAATTCCTGAAATTGAGCTTGAAATCGATATCAAAAGGAAACGTGCTACGCAGGTTGGATACATAGATTTCATTGACATCCAGACCGGTGGGCGAAGCAAAAACGCCCGAATAAATTTCCACATCGGAAGGAAATTCAACTGCCGGAAGCGTAGGCGACAAATCGGTTTCGGCCAATGTAACCACCGCCTCGCTGACGCCTGCAATTCTTAGACGGATGGAAATGCCTACCCGAACCGAATCACCGTCCCGGATCGTTACGGTCGGAGCCACTGTTTCGGAGGCAATATTGAACCCGAATTCCATCCGAATCGCCGTTCCCAGGGAATCTCCGCCCAGCAACGTGTGCTGCGCGTTGGAACTGTCCTGGGGAATCGTCGCTTTCAGATGATTGGCCAAAGTATCCAGCGGTATGTGAGTATCCGTCAATAAACGAAAGATGGAGTTTTCAACTGCCGTAGGAATACCGATATTGGATATGGACGTTGAAAACATGGAAGAATCGCTGACCCCGTCGGCAGTAATAATCACCGCATCAATCGAGGAAACAAAAACCGGAACCTGGTCGGAGGGAATTTCCGGTAAATTGATGTCAATTCGCGCGGTCGTATCGAACGAAGCCGCCAGTTGATTCCACACCGAGGAAGACACAACTTTCTCGCCGACTGCCGGAAGCGTGAACGGTATATTGTTGGTATCGATCAGTCCGGCGGGAGCAATGGGAATGGACAGGGTAATCACCGTATCGATGAAAACACTCAACGTTGGCGAATTGATCGGATCAGGATCGGCGGATACATCGGCATTCACCGGGATTTGGAGATAGGATGCATCAATGGTTTTACTGGGAAGATCACCGGTGAATTGCAATTGGATCCCGGAGGAATCAGGGGTCGGGAAAAAGGTGGAATCATCCACTATATTGCTGATGGGATAGGTCTCCGACACCAGCGGAAATTTGATATCCACAAACCAGGTGGGCGTCTCAAAATTGGACGGACTTTGAAAATCACAGCCGGTCAGACCGAAAACAGCCAGAATAAACAGACTGATCCCCAAACCGGTACTTTGCGTTTTATTTACTCTCAGGCGCATGAATTTGATAGTCGACACTTCCGAATAAGATAGGTAAGTTTACTCTATCCGGAGCTCAATTGTGAATATAAAAAAACCCGAAAAATGTATAATCACCTAATCTTTTATACTTCATTTAACTTATCTTTAATTCTTAATCATTTTAGTTAGAATTTTCTCTTCTTTTTCGCACCTGCTTTCTGAAGTCCCATTTATCTTCAGGTATGTTCATTGCCTTATTTAACATTTCTTGAGCTTTGTTTCCGGCTTTTGTATTAGGATGTGCAGATACTAACTTTTCAAGAAAATTTATTCCATCATTTCTATTATCCATTGATCGGTATTGAATAAAAATTTCAGCCAATGCTTGTTTGCAATAATTTGAGTTTGGATATTCATTAACTAATTTACCGTATCTTTCAATTGATATATTTGATAGTGAATCATCATGAGAATATCTGTAGACATACCCCGCTATTAAAAGAGCTCTTTCTCGATGGACACTATTCGGATACTCATTAATAATTTTATCAAAATAGATTAACGATAATTGTTTTTGCTCGTTATATTTCCGTGCTGCACTTAATAATTTTAATGTTTCAATATTTTCTCCCTGTGGTTTATTAACATTAATAGCAACAAAATTGGAAAAAATATCAATAAGTTCATTATCCCTTCCGGGGATCGACGACGGGGCTTCCAGTCCCGAGAAATCGCTCCAGATGGCGAGAATAGCGGTGAATGACGGCAT